>DATKSH010000282.1:0-4250 GCA_035531735.1 Alphaproteobacteria bacterium | reverse complement strand
CCCTCCGGAAAGAAATGATCCTCTGGTTTTCGCCGCGCCACGTCCAGACCACCGTATAAAATTTGCCGTCCATTTCGCCGGTCGAAACAAAACGATTTTCGTCGTGGCGCGGCGAAAGGGCGGTAACGAGCGGACGGCCGGCGAATAAAACATCGACATCCTCGAAGTCGAGGCCACGGCGTTCCCTGTTCTTCCGCCGCTTGTTTTCATCCCACTCGAACATAACACAATATAGACAATTTGTATATACAGATCAAGACGGCCCTCAAATGCGTCCAAGCCCTTCTTTGCGAAAGCAAATTAAACCTTTACCCTCAGCCTTACTCTCCGTTATACATAGCCGCCATTACCCGCAACCCGAATGGGAACCGTAATGGCGCATCCCCCCGAAAACTTCCGCGAAGCCCTGACCTTCGACGACGTCCTGTTGGTGCCGGCGGCATCCTCCGTCCTGCCGGCCGAGGTCGATACGTCCGCGCGCCTCACGCGCACCATCACGCTTGGCATTCCACTTTTGTCCGCCGCCATGGACACGGTGACCGAAAACGCGCTTGCCATTGCCCTCGCGCAGGCCGGCGGCATCGGCGTCATCCACCGCAACATGACGCCGGCCGAGCAAGCCGAGGAAGTCCGCAAAGTCAAACGCTTCGAGTCCGGCATGGTGGTCAACCCCATAACCATCACGCCGGAGCAACCTCTGGCCAGCGCCCTGCGCCTGATGGCCGATTACAAAATCTCCGGCATCCCGGTCGTCGAAAAATCCGGCAAGCTCGCCGGCATCCTCACCAACCGCGACGTGCGCTTCGCCACTAACATGAAGCAGCCGGTCGCCGAATTGATGACGAAAGACAATCTCGTCACCGTCAAGGGCGGCGTCGCGCCGGAGGAAGCCAAGAAACTTCTCCATCAGCATCGCATTGAAAAACTGCTGGTGGTCGATAAAAATTACCATTGCACGGGCCTCATCACCGTCAAGGACATCGAGAAGGCGCGCCTCCATCCGCAAGCCTGCAAGGACGAAAAAGGCCGCTTGCGCGTAGCATCCGCCATCGGCACCGGCAAGGACAGCGAGGCCCGCGCCGAGGCTCTCATGGAAGCCGGGGCAGACATGGTAGTGATCGACACCGCCCACGGCCACGCGGCCGGCGTCGTCGAACAGGTGAAACGCGTGCGGAAATTATCCAACGCGACGCAAATCATGGCCGGCAACATCGCCACGTCCGACGCGGCAAAAGCCTTGATCGACGCCGGCGCGGATGCCGTCAAAATCGGCATCGGCCCCGGCTCCATCTGCACGACGCGCATCGTCGCCGGCGTCGGCGTACCACAACTGACCGCCGTCATGGACGTGGCCGAAGCCTGCCGCAAACAGAATGTGCCTTGCGTCGCCGACGGCGGCATCCGCTATTCCGGCGAAATCGCCAAGGCCATCGCCGGCGGCGCCGACGTGGTGATGATGGGCTCCCTCTTCGCCGGCACCGACGAAGCGCCGGGCGAAGTGGTGCTTTATCAGGGCCGTTCCTATAAGGATTATCGCGGCATGGGCAGCATGGGTGCGATGGCGGACGGCTCCGCCGACCGCTATTTCCAGAAAGCCCACGATCCCTCGAAACTTGTGCCCGAAGGCATCGAAGGCCGCGTGCCCTACAAAGGCCCGGTCGAAAAAATCATCCACCAACTGGTCGGCGGCTTGCGCGCGGCCATGGGCTATTGCGGCGCGGCATCGATTCCCGAACTCCAGAAAAAAGCCCAATTCGTGCGCATAACCGGCGCGGGCCTGCGCGAAAGCCACGTCCACGACGTCCAGATCACCGCCGAACCGCCCAATTACTGGCGGGAGGGTTAATCTGTTGCGTTAAGGTTACCGGCCAATCGTTGATAATTTTATTTGCATACGAGCGTTTTTTGGGTGAAATGGAATTATCGACGAAAAATTCTGGAAAATAATTTTGGCTTGAACATGTTGCTGCCGGTTCAAACTTCCCTTCCACCTGTTTTGCCGTCTGCGATTGTTTCCGAACAGCGCCCTCACTGGCTAACCGTCACCGACGAACAAGCGGCGGCCGCGCGCTTCATAACCAGCGAAGAATTCTTGTGTTTACCAAACCCATTTTCTGAGCTGCGTTATCGACAAATAGGTTTTCCGTTTTCCCTTGGTCGCATCCAGAACACCGCAGATATTTGTGGCTCGGAGATTTTCCAGCGCGTCCGCCGGTTTGAAGGCATAGGGCAGAAGGCCGGTTTTAAGGAACGTTTCTTCGTAAGGCCTTATGCGAACGACCTGCCAGCAAAATACGCGTTCCTGCAAGACGCCTGCGATCAATTCCGGATTGGGGATTACTGCGTTTACGGTCAAAGGAATGTTCTGTGGCACTTCGAGTTTGAAGTAAGTTTTTTACCGGCGGGTTTCGTTCAACGTCCGAAAATGGAGGAAAGCGACGCCGACGGCTATCACATCGACGGTACTTTCAATGACCTGGCTGCCTTTAACTCTTTACGCGCGAATCTGCGCGCTGGTACCGATCCCCAGAACCGATGCGGTGTTCATCGCCTGTTCAGTACTGCAAGCATTTTTCCCACGGATTTCCCCGGAAAGAATTTTGAAGAATGGGACATAATTCATTTCATGGCGGAACGGCATCGTTCACCTTTTGTTGGTGAAGACTGCGTCCGGTTTTTCATGGTAGGGGTTGCTTTTCCGGTCAACCATAAAGACCTCCGGCTCATTCACGGTTGATTTTCCCCATGACCCCCTCCGCCCGCCTGCAAGCGGTGCTCGATTTGCTGTCGGCGATCGCAAGCACGCCGCGCCCGGCCGACGCGCTGGTTAGCGACTATTTCCGCGCGCGCCGCTACATCGGCAGCCACGACCGCGCCGCCGTTTCTTTCATGCTCTACGACGCGCTGCGCCATTTTGCCCGGCTGAATTGGTGGGTGGAGAATGTACATAGCCATAAGGGCGGTCGAAGCCCTTCCCCCCTTGGGGGGAAGGGTTGGGATGGGGGGTCGATGCAAGAGATTGACCCCCCACCTGCGAAAACCAAGGGCTTGGCTGCGCTTGAAAGCGCAACCACGCCCAGGTTTTCGCTTCCTCCCCCTCAAGGGGGGAGGAACATAACGGCGACATCGCGCCGCCGCTTCCTCGCCTATCTCGCGCTCGTCGAAAAAATGCCCCTTCGGCGCATCGACGCATTGTGCGACGGCGAGAAATTCGCGCCCGCGCCGTTGACCGACGGCGAACGCGCTTTCCTGCGCAAGCTCGAAACCCATACGCTCGCCCATCCCCACATGCCGGAAAACGTCGCCGTCGAATGCCCGGATTGGGCTTACGCCTCGCTCAAAAAACGTTTCGGAAAAAATTTCGCGCGCGAGATGGCGGCGCTGTTGCGCCCCGCGCCGCTCGATCTGCGCGTCAACGCGCTCAAAACCACGAAGGGCCACGCGCTCAACGAGTTGGCAAAGGCCGGCTTCAAAGCCGAGCCCTGCCGTTTTTCCCCGCTCGGCATCCGCCTCCATGAACGGCCTTCGCTGGCCGCGCTTGCGCTGCTCAAAGAAGGCCGCGCCGAGATTCAGGACGAAGGCTCGCAACTGGTCGCGGCTTTGGTCGATGCCAAACCCGGCATGCGTGTCATGGATTTCTGCGCCGGCGCCGGCGGAAAAACCTTGGCCATTGCCGCACAAATGCAAAACAAGGGCCGCGTCACCGCCTGCGACGTGCTGGAAAAGCGCTTGAAGCGCAGCGCCGAACGTTTCCGCCGCGCCGGCGTTTTCAACATAACGATCAAGCCGCTCAAAAACGAACACGACCCATGGATCAAAAAGCACAAAGGAACGTTCGACCGCGTCTTGGTCGATGCGCCCTGCACGGGGATCGGCGCGTGGCGGCGCAATCCCGACGCGCGCTGGCGGACGAGCGCCAACGGCGAAAGCGCAGGCGGCGAGAACGCCAACGCATCCCTGCCCGCGCTCGGCCCCGGCCTCGAAGCCTTGACCAAACTGCAAACCGAAATTCTCGATAGCGCCGCGCGCCTCGTTAAAAAATCCGGCCGCCTGATTTACGCGACCTGTTCGTTGTTGCCGGAGGAAAACGAGAAGCAAATCGAAAAATTCCTCGAAGCGCATAAGGATTTTCGCCTGATCCCTTTGAGCGAGGTTTGGAATTCGATTTTCGACATGCAGGGCCGACCGGATTCCTCCCCCCTCGTGGGGGAGGTTAGGAGGGGGGGCCATCGGCAAGAACGGAATTCAAA
>DATKSH010000281.1:0-2909 GCA_035531735.1 Alphaproteobacteria bacterium | reverse complement strand
CTTGATGTCGGCCTCGTCCTCGCCGACGATCTGGTAATTGACCTTGTCGCCGCTGTCGTCGTCGACCAGCGTAACGGTGGCGCCGAACCTGACGATCTTGCCGTCGAGCTTCGAGACGTCGATCACTTCCGCATGGCTGACCTTGCTCTCGAGTTCCTGAATGCGGCCTTCGATGAAGCTCTGGCGCTCGCGGGCGGCATGGTATTCGGCGTTCTCCGACAAATCGCCATGCTCGCGCGCGGAGGCGATGGCCCGGATAACGGCTGGCCGCTCGACGTTCTTGAGGTTGCGCAACTCCTCTTCCAGCCGCTCGTGGCCGAGCAGCGTCATGGGAATTTTATCGGTCATAGTCACCGCCCTTTTCTGCGCTTTAAAAAACAAAAAGCTCCCTCGGCCCCATAAGGCGCCGAAGCAACGGTTAATTGTTTAGGACGCCTTAAGATACGACTGTAGCGGCGCGACTTCAAGATCGCCGCTTCGCAGCGCGGAAATGGCCGCAATCGCGGCCTTGGCGCCAGACATGGTGGTGTAAAGCGGTATGCCCTGCATCAAGGCGGTGCGCCGGATGCTGAAGCTGTCGGCCATGTTTTGGGCGCTGCCGGCGGTGGTGTTAATAATCATCTGCACGCGCCGGTCGATCATGGCATCGACCACATGCGGCTGGCCTTCATATACTTTGTTCACGCGCGCGACCTTGACGCCGGCTTGTGCAAGGGCCGCAGCCGTACCGCCGGTGGCGATCAAATCGAAACCGAGTTCGATCAATTGCCGGGCCAGCGGGATCACAGCCGGCTTGTCGCGATCCTTGACGGTGATGAAGCATGTGCCCGTGAGCGGCAGGTTGACGGAGGATGCCAGTTGCGCCTTGGCAAACGCGCGCGGGAAATCGCGATCAAGGCCCATGACCTCGCCGGTCGATTTCATCTCCGGCCCCAAAATTACATCGACGCCCGGGAAACGCGCGAAGGGAAACACCGCTTCCTTGACCGCCGTATGCGCGAAAGCCGGCCGCGCGGCAAGTTTGAAGGATGAAAGTTTCTCGCCCGCCATCACCCGTGCGGCGATCTTGGCGATGGGCACTCCCGTCGCCTTGGCGACGAACGGCACCGTGCGGCTGGCGCGCGGGTTGACTTCGAGGATATAGACCTCACCGTCCTTGACGGCGAATTGCACGTTCATCAATCCGACCACGCCGATCTCTAACGCCAGCAATTCAGATTGACGCGCGATTTCGACAACAATGGCCGGCGGCAAGGAATGCGGCGGCAAGACGCAGGAACTGTCGCCCGAATGGATGCCGGCTTCCTCGATATGCTCCATGATGCCGGCGACATAAACGTCTTTCCCGTCGGCGACGGCATCGACATCGACTTCGATGGCGTCCTGCAAATAATGGTCGATCAGCACCGGGCTCTTGCCGGAAATATGCATCGCCTTTTCGGCATAGCGGCATAGGGCGTCGCGGTCATAGACGATTTCCATCGCCCGCCCGCCGAGGACATAAGACGGCCGCACGACCACCGGATAGCCGATTTCGGCGGCCACGCGCTCCGCCTCCTCGACGCCGCGCGCGAGGCCGTTTTTCGGCTGCTTCAGTTTCAGCTTGCCGAGCAGGACCTGAAACCGCTCGCGGTCCTCGGCAAGATCGATGGCGTCAGGCGACGTGCCGAGGATCGGGATTTTTGCTTCTTGCAGAGCATGCGCGAGCTTGAGCGGCGTCTGGCCGCCGAATTGCACCATGACGCCGAGCAATGTGCCGTTCGCCTGCTCCGCGCGCACGACTTCAATGACATCCTCGGCGGTCAATGGCTCGAAATAAAGCCGGTCGGAGGTGTCGTAATCGGTTGAAACCGTTTCGGGATTGCAATTGACCATGATGGTCTCGAAACCCTGTTCACGCAGCGCCATCACCGCATGCACGCAGCAATAATCGAATTCGATCCCCTGCCCGATCCGGTTCGGCCCGCCGCCGAGAATGACGATTTTCTTTTTGTCCGACGGCGCTGCTTCGCAGGCGCCGCTACCTTCATAGGTCGAATACAGATACGGCGTCGCCGAGGCGAACTCGCCGGCGCAGGTATCGATGCGCTTATAGACCGGCGTAACGTTCAACGCGCGGCGCGCAGCGGCAATTTCGGATTCTTTCCTACCGGCAAGTTGCGCGAGGCGCGCGTCCGAAAAGCCCATGCGCTTCAGGCTTTGCCAGCCCTGCGCGTTTTGCGGCAACCCATCGGCGCGCACAGTCTTTTCGGTTTCCACGATTTCGGCGATGCGAGCGACGAACCACGGATCGTATTTGCAAATCGTGCAGATTTGCGCGACCTCGATTCCGCGCCGCAAGGCTTCGGCGATAACCAAAATGCGGTCGGCGGTCGGCTTGGCGAGCGCGGCGAGAACCGCGTTGTTATCGGCTTCTTTCAAGCTGCGCATTTCGTTGAAGCCGCTCAAACCTATATCGAGGCCGCGCAGCGCCTTCTGGATCGATTCATGGAAATTGCGGCCGATGGCCATCACCTCGCCAACCGATTTCATCGCCGTCGTCAGCAACGGCTCGGTGCCGGGAAATTTCTCGAAGGTGAAGCGCGGCACCTTGGTCACGACATAATCGATGGTCGGCTCGAACGAAGCCGGCGTCACGCGCGTGATGTCGTTTTGCAATTCGTCGAGCGTATAGCCGACCGCGAGCCGCGCCGCGACCTTGGCGATGGGAAAGCCGGTCGCCTTGCTCGCCAGCGCCGACGAACGGCTGACGCGCGGGTTCATCTCGATCACCACCATGCGCCCATCGGCTGGATCGACGGCGAATTGCACGTTGGAACCTCCCGTATCGACGCCGATTTCGCGCAACACGGCGATGGAGGCGTTGCGCATGATCTGATATTCCTTGTCGGTCAGCGTCAGCGCGGGGG
>DATKSH010000280.1:0-5309 GCA_035531735.1 Alphaproteobacteria bacterium | reverse complement strand
CTATGCCGCGCCGCTCAAGGTCACGCTGCGCCTGACGGTGTTCGACGTCGATGAGGCGACGGGCGTCAAGTCGATCCGCGACATCAAGGAACAGGACGTCTATATGGGCGACATGCCCCTGATGACGGCCAACGGCACCTTCATCATCAACGGCACCGAGCGCGTGATCGTCAGCCAGATGCATCGCAGCCCCGGCGTGTTTTTCGACCATGACAAGGGCAAGACCCATTCCTCGGGCAAATACCTGTTCGCCGCGCGTGTCATTCCCTATCGCGGCTCGTGGCTCGATTTCGAATTCGACGCCAAGGATTTGCTTTATGTCCGCATCGATCGCCGGCGCAAATTGCCGGTCACGTCCTTGCTCTACGCGCTCGAAAGCGACGCGACGGAAAAGCTGCGCGTGCGCCGCCAGAAGGACGGCAAGCCGGTCACGTTGGCCGATATTCAGGGCATGTCGAAGGAGGAAATCCTCGCCGCCTTCTACGAAACCGTCCTTTACAAGCACGGCAAGCAGGGCTGGACCACGGCCTTCAACCCGGAGCGCATGAAGGGCCAGAAATTGCTGTCGCCGCTGGTCGATGCCAAGAGCGGCAAGGAAGTCGCCGAGGCCGGCACGAAAATGACCGCGCGGCTCGGCCAGAAACTGGTTGAGCAGGGCGTGAAGGAGATTTTGATTCAGGCGCAGGAATTGGCCGGCCAGTATGTCGCCTCCGACATGATCGACGAAAAAACCGGGCAGGTTCTGTTCGAGGCCGGCGAGGAACTGACCGCCGACGCGCTCGAAAAGATCGAGGCGCAGGGTGTCAAGGAATTGCCGGTGCTCGGCATCGACCACGTCAATATCGGCCCTTATATCCGCAACACCATGGCCGCCGACAAGAACGCGACGCGCGAGGAAGCGCTGATCGACATCTATCGCGTCATGCGTCCGGGCGAGCCGCCGACCCTCGAATCCGCCGACGCCATGTTCCGGGCGTTGTTCTTCGAACTCGACCGTTACGACCTGTCGCCGGTCGGCCGTGTCAAGATGAACGCGCGCCTTGGCTTCAAGACCGACGACCAGGTGCGCGTGCTGCGCAAGGAAGACATCCTGAAAATCCTCAAGATCATGTGCGATCTTAAGGACGGGCGCGGCGAAATCGACGACATCGACCATCTCGGCAATCGCCGTGTGCGCTCGGTCGGCGAATTGATGGAAAATCAATACCGCATCGGCCTTCTGCGCATGGAACGCGCGATCCGCGAGCGCATGAGTTCCATCGAGATCGACACCGTGATGCCGCATGACCTCATCAATGCCAAGCCGGCGGCAGCGGCGGTGCGCGAATTCTTCGGCTCGTCCCAGTTATCGCAATTCATGGACCAGACCAATCCGTTGTCGGAAATCACCCATAAGCGCCGCGTTTCGGCGCTTGGGCCGGGCGGCTTGACCCGCGAACGCGCAGGCTTCGAAGTCCGCGACGTGCATCCGACCCATTATGGCCGCATCTGCCCGATCGAAACGCCGGAAGGGCCGAATATCGGCCTTATCAGTTCCTTGGCGACTTACGCGCGCGTCAATCAATATGGCTTCATCGAAAGCCCCTATCGCCGCTGCAAGAACGGCAAGGTGACCAACGAAGTGGTTTATCTTTCGGCGATGGAAGAGGGCCAATATGCGATTGCCCAAGCCAATGCCGAACTTGATAAAACCGGCCATTTCATGGGCGATTTGGTGATCGTCAGGAAAGGCGGTGAAAACACGCATGTCGCGCCCGACAATGTCGATTTCATCGACGTGTCGCCGAAGCAAATCGTCTCGGTCGCCGCCGCGCTGATCCCGTTCCTCGAAAACGACGACGCCAACCGCGCGTTGATGGGTTCCAACATGCAAAGGCAGGCGGTGCCTCTCTTGCAGAACGACGCGCCGCTCGTCGGCACCGGCATGGAAGGCATCGTCGCCCGCGATAGCGGCGTCGTCATCGCCGCGCGCCGTTCCGGCATCATCGATCAGGTCGACGCGCAGCGCATCGTCGTGCGCGCGACCGAGGATACCGACCCGGCCGCGCCCGGCGTCGATATTTATAATTTGCTCAAGTTCCAGCGCTCGAACCAGAGCACCTGCATCACGCAGCGGCCTTTGGTAAAAGTGGGCGATCAGGTCAAGAAGGGCGACATCATCGCCGACGGGCCTTCGACCGAGCTCGGCGATCTGGCGCTTGGACGCAACGTCCTCGTCGCCTTCATGCCGTGGAATGGCTACAATTTCGAGGATTCGATCCTCATTTCCGAGCGCATCGTGCGCGACGACGTCTTCACCTCGATCCATATTGAGGAATTCGAGGTCATGGCCCGCGACACCAAGCTCGGGCAGGAAGAAATCACCCGCGACATCCCGAATGTCGGCGAGGAAGCGTTGAAGGCGCTGGATGAGGCTGGCATCGTCTATATCGGCGCCGAGGTCAATCCGGGCGACATCCTGGTCGGCAAAGTCACGCCGAAGGGCGAAAGCCCGATGACGCCGGAAGAAAAGCTGCTGCGGGCGATCTTCGGCGAAAAGGCCGCCGATGTGCGCGACACGTCTTTGCGCCTGCCGCCGGGCGTGACCGGCACTATCGTCGAAGTGCGGGTGTTCTCGCGCCGCGGCGTCGAAAAGGACCAACGCGCCATCGCCATCGAGCGTTCGGAAATCGAGCGCCTCGCCAAGGACCGCGACGACGAACGCGCGATCATCGAACGCAGCTTTTATGCGCGCCTGAAGGAACTGTTGCTCGGCCACAAAGCGGCGTCGGGCCCCAAGAATTTCCCGGCCGGCAAGATGGTGACCGAGGAACTTCTCGAAGACTATACGCGCGGCCAGTGGCGCCAGGTCACCGTCAAGGACGACAAGGCGATGGCGCAGATCGAGAGCATCAACAAGGTGTTCGACGAGCAGATCACCCTGCTCAAGAAGCGTTTCGAGGACAAGGTCGGCAAGCTCCAGCGCGGCGACGAATTGCCGCCGGGCGTGATGAAGATGGTCAAGGTCTTCGTCGCCGTGAAGCGCAAATTGCAGCCCGGCGACAAGATGGCCGGCCGCCACGGCAACAAGGGCGTGATCTCGCGCATCGTGCCGGTGGAAGACATGCCGTATCTCGAAGACGGCACCCCGGTCGACATCGTGCTGAATCCTTTGGGCGTGCCGAGCCGCATGAATGTGGGCCAGATCCTGGAAACCCATCTCGGCTGGGCCTCGGCCAACCTCGGCAAGCAGGTCGGGCGCGCGCTCGACGCTTACCAGCTTCAGGCGCAGCAGGGCCGCCGCGCGACGCTGGTCGAATTGCGCGCGACGCTGAAGTCCGTCTATGGCGACGAGTCCTATAAACACGACGTGGCCGACTTGTCGGACGAAGAAGTGATCGAGCTTTCGCGCAATCTCCAGCATGGCGTGCCGATGGCGACGCCCGTGTTCGACGGCGCGCGCGAAGCCGACATCGAACGCATGTTGGAAATGGCCGGGTTGGATAAGTCCGGCCAATCGACCTTGGTCGACGGCCGCACCGGTGAGCCGTTCGACCGCCAAGTGACGGTCGGCTACATCTATATGCTGAAACTGCACCATCTGGTGGACGACAAGATCCACGCGCGCTCGATCGGGCCTTATTCGCTGGTCACGCAACAACCGCTCGGCGGCAAGGCGCAATTCGGCGGCCAGCGTTTCGGCGAAATGGAAGTGTGGGCTCTCGAAGCCTACGGTTCCGCCTACACGTTGCAGGAGATGCTGACCGTCAAGTCGGACGACGTGTCCGGCCGCACCAAGGTTTACGAAGCCATCGTGCGCGGCGAGGACAATTTCGAATCCGGCGTGCCGGAATCCTTCAACGTTCTGGTCAAGGAACTGCGTTCGCTGGGCCTCAATGTCGAACTCGACCAGAAGAAAACTATTACGGCGGCCGAAGAAGGCGCCAACGAAAACCAGCCGACGCCGGCGCTGCCGGAGAGTGCGGAGTAAGGCATGGATGGTGAAGTTCGGCAGCCTTCGAAACTGTCGGGGGAGTTGAAAGATCTTTTGTCGGTCAGGACGGATGGGGTGAGCATAGGCAGGTTGGTGTTCAAAATCCGTTTGCCTTCAAGGGATACGGAGGAGGCGAGTGGAGTTAGGCAGCGGTTTAAATTTTTGGCAAGGTTGTGGGCCGCGCCAAGCCGGGAAAGGTTGGAATTGGAGGATTGGTATAGCCGGCGTTATCGGGCTCACGAAAAAGAAGAATTCGAAAGCAGTGTCCGGCTGGCTTATGAGGAACAAGGCGGGAGTCCAGACGAGTTTTTGCTCTTGAATGCTACCGAGGAGGATATTCGGAGCCTTGCACAGAAACGTTTCATCGAGTGGATCGATCTTGCGAGTAACCGCCCGGAGCCAGAAAGAAAAACACAGAAACCCAGAGTATGGCCCCTGCGCTTCGGTTTAGGCAAATAACGAAAGAGAACGGAGTTCGACGACATGAACGACCTTATGAACATCTTTTCGCAGCAAACGCCGCCGCAGACCTTCGATCAGATCCGCATCTCGATCGCGTCGCCGGAGCGCATTCGCTCGTGGTCGTTCGGCGAAATCAAAAAGCCGGAAACCATCAATTACCGCACCTTCAAGCCGGAGCGCGACGGCTTGTTCTGCGCCCGCATCTTCGGGCCGATCCGCGATTACGAATGCCTGTGCGGCAAGTACAAGCGCATGAAATACCGTGGCATCATCTGCGAAAAGTGCGGCGTCGAGGTTACCCTGCAAAAGGTGCGGCGCGAGCGCATGGGCCATATCGAACTGGCCTCGCCGGTCGCGCATATCTGGTTCATGAAATCGCTGCCGAGCCGCGTCGGCCTGCTTTTGGACATGACGCTCAAGGAGTTGGAGCGCGTCCTTTATTTCGAAAATTACATGGTGACCGAGCCGGGCTTGACTCCCCTCAAGATGCGCCAGCTTTTGACCGAGGACGAATACGCCAAGGCGCAGGAAGAATATGGCGACGACGCCTTCACCGCCATGATCGGCGCGGAAGCCATCAAATTGATGCTGTCGGGCATCGACCTGAACGAAGAGAAGGTTAAATTGCGCGAGGGCCTCGCCGAAACAACCTCGGACGCCAAGCGAAAGAAATACGTCAAGCGACTGAAAGTCATCGAATCTTTCATCGAATCGGGTGCCCGCCCGGAATGGATGGTGTTGGACGTCGTGCCGGTGATCCCGCCCGAATTGCGTCCTTTGGTCCCCTTGGACGGCGGCCGTTTCGCGACCTCCGATCTCAACGATCTGTACCGCCGCGTCATCAACCGCAACAACCGCCTGAAGCGGCTGATGG
>DATKSH010000279.1:0-2282 GCA_035531735.1 Alphaproteobacteria bacterium | reverse complement strand
ACGATCAATTCGAGTTTGCCGCAAGCTATAAAGAGGCTGTAGAAAAAATTCTGGGAAATTCCGGCTCATTCGACGGCATCATATCCGATTATCAATATTCCGGCGCCAACGACGACGGGTTTCCGAATGAAGCCGGTTTTGGTGGACGCGATCTGCAAAAATTCCTACATGAAGAGGGGGGCAAAATTCCTTTGGTTTATTTATCGGGCACATCACCCGACATGATCCGTCAAGAATTGCGCGCCCTGAACATCGATTTTCCTTACGATCATATATTTATGAAGTCTTGGACCGTGCAAGATCTTATAAATGCGGTCGACTTCCTCAAAAAGACCTATCGTGAGGAACCCCGTCCAACCGGCGTTCCACCCGTTTCCGAAACCTGCAAGCTAGATTGCTAACCCAACCACCCCGCCCGCAAAGTCTCCCATAACGCGGCACGGTTGAGGTTCCTGTCGAGCGGCAAGGCACCCTCTATGTGCGGCCAATATTCGCGCAGCCATGTGTAACGGTCGCTGAGGCCCCACGTCAGCAGCGTGTCGATCGCACCGGTTTTTTGCAGCATATCGAGATATACCCGCACATAATGCTGCGCCGGCGTGATATTGCCGGCCATAGGACCCGGCAGGCGCGCAAGGTTGAGGTCGAGCTCGGTGACCAAGACCGCATAGCCCATGCCGCGCACCTGTTCCAAAAAGCCGGTGAATTCGTCGCCGGCCAGAGGCCGGCTTGGATCGAGGTGGCTTTGCAGGCCGAGCGCGTGCAGCGGCACGTTATCGCGCATACAACGTTCGAGAAAACGCAGAACCAGTTGCCGCTTGCGATGCCCGCCGCGGTCGCTGTATGCGAGGCCGTAATCGTTATAGACGAGGATCAAATCCGGATCGGCTTCGTGCGCGAGGCGATAGGCCAGCGGTACATAACCGGGCCCCAGCGCCCTGAGCCATAACGTCTCGCGCCAGCCGTCGGCGCGTTCCGATTGCGGATCGAACGCCTCGTTGACGACATCCCATTGGCGGATCATCGGCGCGGTTTCATGCAGCACGCGCCGGATATGTTGCTCCATAATTTTCTCGGCCTCGCCCCGGCTCGCGCGCACCAGCGCCGCTTTCAGCCACACCGGATTGGAACGGTGCCAGACGAGGCAATGGCCGCGCATCGCCATGCCGTTGGCATGCGCGAAACCGGCGAGGCGGCGATAGCCGCGAAAATCGAAACGCCCCGGCGCCGGGTGCACCGCATCCCATTTCAATTCGTTCTCCGGCACCAGCATGGCCGCCTCGCGCTTCAACGCCGCCGCGAATTGCGCGTCCTTCAATTGCCAGCTTTGCACTGCCGCGCCGTAGATGCGGTTTTGCCGTCGCGCCTGCGCGCCGAGTCCCGGAGCCCTCGGTCCCGACTCGCCGCCGCCGATTCCCGCGCAGCCGGCCAAAAAAAGCGCCAACGGCGCCTGCATCAGCGATTGCAGGAATATGCGGCGCGAAATTTTTTTTGCGAAGGGCGCGGCGAGCGTCATGGCCGCGAACTAAAACACGAGACAAAACCGGAAGCGACTCTCGAAAATTGCATAAAATTTTAGGCACATTCGAATAGAAGCCAAGTGATAATTAAAAAGAGCTTAGGCATAAGTCAATAAACTGATCCGAGTTTTAAACATTTAACCCGGATCAATTCCATGAAGATTTCCACGATTACTCTACTTGCATTTACCATGCTGGCGATGGCGAATTGCGCCGATGGCGGAGAAACGGCCGACGGCACCCCCATCCCCGCCACCACCGTCCAACCGCTGGCTCAATGGGTCGAGCAGCAAACCGACGTCAAAATGCCGGCTTTGCCGATCGTGGTCGCCAGTGAGCAGGATTTGCGTCATTCCCTCGGACTCGATGCCGTTCAGCAGGCGCGCGCGGTAGCGGCCTATATTCCGGGCCGCGTCTATATCGACAATCTCGTGTGGGACCCCAATTCCGTCGTGTCAGAAAGCTACCTGGTGCATGAATTAGTGCATCACGCCCAGCTTTTCGACGGCAAAACCTATCCTTGCCATGCCGCCAAGGAGCGCGAGGCCTATACCTTGCAGAACAAATGGCTGGCCGAACATGGCGAAGGGCCGGTCGTCACCGAAAGCTGGATCGACCGGATTTCGTCCTGCTCCACCGGCAACGATTACGATAGCGACTGATCGCAGCCTTCAGCCGGCGCGAGCCCCAAACCACTCAAATCCTTCCCCCTCGTTTTCGACAAGGGGGAAGCCGTTCTCCCGTTCCTAACCTTGCCTGCGG
>DATKSH010000278.1:0-2618 GCA_035531735.1 Alphaproteobacteria bacterium | reverse complement strand
CTGGTTTATTCCTCTCATGATCGGCTCGCCCGACATGGCCTTTCCGCGTCTCAACAATATAAGTTTCTGGCTGCTGGTGCCGTCCTTCGCGCTTTTGCTCGGCTCGGCCTTCGTTGGCGAGGGTGCCGGCACGGGCTGGACCATCTATCCGCCGCTGTCGAGTACGCTCGGCCAGCCGGGGCCTTCCGTCGATATGGTGATTTTCGCGCTGCATCTGGCCGGCGCCTCGTCGATTTTGGGCGCGCTCAATTTCATCACCACCATTTTCAACATGCGCGCGCCCGGCATGACGCTGCATAAAATGCCGCTGTTCATCTGGGCGATGCTGGTGACCGCGTTTTTGCTGTTGTTGGCGATCCCGGTGCTGGGCGGCGCCATCACCATGCTTTTGACCGACCGCAACTTCGGCACCCATTTCTTCGATCCGTCCGGCGGCGGCGATCCGATCCTGTTCCAGCACCTGTTCTGGTTCTTCGGCCATCCCGAAGTGTACATCATGATTTTGCCGGCCTTCGGCATCGTCAGCCAGGTGATCTCGACCTTCAGCCGCAAGCCGATTTTCGGCTATCTCGGCATGGCTTACGCGATGGTGGCGATTGGCTTCATCGGCTTCATCGTGTGGGCGCACCACATGTTCACGGTCGGGCTCAGCGTCGACACGCGCGCCTATTTCGAGGCCGCGACCATGATCATCGCGGTGCCGACCGGCATCAAGATTTTCTCGTGGATCGCGACCATGTGGGGCGGTTCACTCGATTTCAAGACGCCGCTGCTGTTTGCCATCGGCTTCATTTTCCTCTTCACCGTCGGTGGCGTGACGGGCGTGGTGCTGTCGCAGGCCGCCGTCGACGTGCCGCTGCACGACACTTATTACGTGATTGCGCATTTCCACTATGTTCTGTCGCTCGGCGCGGTATTCGGCATTTTTGCCGGCTATTACTACTGGATCGGCAAGATGTGCGGCCGCACCTATCCCGAATGGGCCGGCAAGCTGCATTTCTGGCTGACCTTCATCGGCGTCAATATCGCCTTTTTCCCGATGCATTTCCTCGGGCTTCAGGGCATGCCGCGCCGTATCCCGGATTACCCGGCCGCGTTCCATGGCTGGAACGAGGTGTCGTCCTTTGGCGCACTTATCGCCTACGGCGCGACCTTGTGGTTCGTGTGCGTCGCCATCTACACGATCTTCTGGGGTCGCAAAGTCGGCGCCAATTATTGGGGCGAAGGGGCAACCACGCTCGAATGGAGCCAGCCCTCGCCGCCGCCGTTCCATACCTATGCGACGTTGCCGGAAGTTGTGCCAGAAGACAGATAGCGGGGATCAGGGATCAGAAAAATGCAGACGACCACACCATCCCTCCTGATACCTGATACCTGTCTTCTGCCTTCTGAAGGCGCCCGCGTGCGCGACTATATCGAATTGCTCAAGCCGCGGGTGATGTCGCTGGTGGTGTTCAGCGGCTTGGTCGGCCTTGTCGTAGCGCCAGTGCCGATGCATCCCTTGCTCGGTTTCGTGACCATCCTTTGCATCGCGCTTTCGGCCGGCGGATGTGGTGCCATCAACATGTGGTACGACCGCGACATCGACGCGGTGATGACGCGCACGCAAAACCGGCCCTTGCCGCAAGGGCGCGTGGCGCCCGACGCGGCGCTGGAGTTCGGCGGTACGCTGATTTTCGGCGCGGTGGCCCTCATGTGGCTGGCGATCGGCGGCTTGGCCGCGATTTTGCTGGCCTTCGCCGCCGCGTTTTACGTGTTCGTTTATACGATGGGTCTCAAGCGGCGCACGCCGCAAAACATCGTGATCGGCGGCGCGGCCGGGGCCTTTCCGCCGGTCATCGCTTGGGCCGCCGCCACGGGGCATATCGGCTGGCCGGCGGTGGCCTTGTTTCTCATCATTTTTTTCTGGACGCCGCCGCATTTCTGGGCGCTCGCGCTTTACCGCAACGAGGATTACCGCCGCGCCGGGGTCCCTATGCTGCCGGTCGTCAAAGGCGCGCGGCGCACCAAGATCGAGATGCTGGCCTATACGCTGATCCTGCTGCCGCTTAGCCTCGCGCCTTATTTTATGGGCTTCGGCGGGGCGCTTTATCTCGCCGGCGCCTTGCTGCTCGGCGCGCTTTTTCTGTTCTGTGCGATACGCGTCTGCTTTGACCAAACCCATAAGGCAGCGAAGCAGATGTTCGCCTATTCGATCCTTTACCTAACGCTGCTTCTGAGCCTGTTGCTGGTCGAGCATCTCGCCCGGCTTTTTCATGGAGGGTTAGCATGAACGTCACCCCGCAAATCATGGACGAAGAACGTCAACGCCGTCGCCGTGCGCGTAGCTGGGCGATTTTTCTGACCCTGACGGGCTTCGCCCTTTTGATCTACGCGGTCACCATCGTCAAGATCAAGCTGGGCTACGCCCCCTGAGGCGTGCAAACCGATTCCCATCTACCTTCCGAGGCATATCATGAGCGACGGCCACCACGACATCATCCATTACCGGGACAGCGGCATTCCCCAGCCCTATCATCTGGTCAAGCCTTCCGTCTGGCCTTTCATCGGCGCAATATTTGCCGGCCTGATGATGGGCGGCATGGTGCTGTTCATGCATCATATCAGCATCGGCTCGG
>DATKSH010000277.1:0-5636 GCA_035531735.1 Alphaproteobacteria bacterium | reverse complement strand
AAACCCCACTTTTTTCTCGCATGCCAAGGCGCAGATCGTGCGTAGGCAACAAGCCGAGATTCGTCAACGGCATATTATGGTTAACGGCCTTTTCTCTACTAAGCCATGGCCATGAGGCAAAAACATGGCGTGCGAAACGGCAAGTCGCAAATCGCCGCGAGAAATCAAAAAGCTAGGGCTTTTGGGCTCTTGAATGATAAACCTCATCCATCCTTCCAATATTAACCAAGGAGAACCCTATGTCACCGGCCCAAGCTATTCTAGCGGGCGGCGCCATGATCGCCGCCAGCATCCTGTTCGTGAATATGACGCAACCGGCCCACGCGCAGATGGACGGGCCGTTCCAGCTCATGCATCACAGCAATCCGACCGCCAACGCCGGCGTGTTCCGCATCGACGAGGCGACCGGCGCGGTCAGCTATTGCTTTGTCGATCAGAACCGCCTTCAGTGCACGGCCTCGGTGCGCTAAAACGGATCATCCATGAGCGATGTCTTGCTTCCCCGCGCGGCCGGCAAAGCCGTGCTGGTCGTCCTTGTCTCGGAAAACGAATTCGGCCGCTGGCTGAGAAAGCAGCCGGCGCGCACGGCGCGTTGGCTTAAGGCGCATGATTTCGCCGGTAAGCCGGGCAGCTTTTGCGTGGTGCCGGACGCGAGCGGCAAGCCGGTGCGGGTGGTGGCCGGCCTCTCGCAACCGCCGAGCCTGTGGGACATCGCCGATTTGCCGGTGAAATTGCCGGCCGGCACCTATCGCCTCGAATGGGACGGGCCGTTGGCTTATCGCGAATGGCTGGCGCTTGGCTGGGCGCTCGGCACCTATCGCTACGCGCGCTATAAAAAGCGAAAGAAGGAGCCGGCGTGCCTTGTGCTGGCTAAAGATTGCGATGCGGCTAAAATTTTGCGCTATGCGAGTGCGATCAATCGCGCGCGCGATCTGATCAACACGCCGGCCGAAGATATGGGCCCGGCCGAGCTTGCCGCCGCCATTGTTTCCGTCGGCAAAAAATACAAAGCGAAAGTGACGCAAATTATCGGCGAGGATTTGCGCCGCAAAAATTACCCGGCCATTCATACGGTCGGCCGTGCCTCTTCGCGCGCGCCGCGTTTGGTCGATCTGGTGTGGGGCAATCCGCGACATCCGAAAGTCACCTTGGCCGGCAAGGGGGTGTGCTTCGATACCGGCGGCCTCGATCTCAAATCCGCGAACGGCATGTATCTGATGAAAAAGGACATGGGCGGCGCGGCCTGCGCCCTTGCTGTCGCCGAGATGGTGATGGACGCCAAGCTGCCGGTGCGCCTGCGGCTTCTGATTCCGGCGGTCGAAAACGCGGTCTCAGGTAATGCTTATCGTCCGAGCGATATTATAAGGATGCGCAATGGCTTAACCGTGGAAGTTGGCAATACGGATGCGGAAGGGCGCTTGATCCTGGCCGACGCGTTGGCCGAGGCGGCCAGCGAAAAGCCCGGTTTATTGATCGATTTTTCAACCCTGACCGGTGCGGCGCGCACCGCCGTCGGCGCCGAGATCGCGGCCTTGTTCTGCGACGACGACCGGTTGGCCGAGGATTTATGCGATGCCGGCCGGCAGATGGAAGATCCGCTATGGCGCTTGCCGCTCTATGCGCCTTACGAAAAGATGATCGAAAGCCGCATTGCCGATCTCAACAGCGCGCCCAACTCGCCCTATGCCGGCGCGATCACGGCGGCGCTGTTCCTGAAAAAATTCGCCGGTGGCGCCAAGCGCTGGGCACATCTCGATTTCATGGCGTGGAATTTGTCCTCGAAACCAGGCCGGCCGGAAGGTGGCGAGGCGATGGCGGTGCGCGCGGCCTACCGCGCGATCGAGCAACGGGCTGGCAAGCCGAAAAAGTAGAAAACCGAGCGGAATTGGCGTTTTGTGTCCCTGCTGCATCACCTTGCGATTCCAAAACAGGAATAGCGGCTTTTGCCAAGCGCCTGTTCCGACTCAAATTTCTACCCCTTGCTTCATGTTTTGATTCAATTCCCGATAGCGCGTGCCGGCCCGCTTCTTTTTCCTTTCCGGTTTTTTGCCGGTCGAATTCGTCTTGCGAATCAAACGACCCTGACACAGTATCGCGTCTTCGGATTCCTTCCCTTCCTCTCTGGCCCCATAGGTTGTCCCGTGCCCGTTCAACTGCAATCCCTCGAATTGTGGCGTCATGCCTTGGTCGCGAGCGTTCGCGGCGACGCGCCCGATCTTTCCGCGCGCCAAATGTCGCTGATGCTTTCGGTCTATCTCGGCGACGGGCCGCATACCGTGCGCGGCTTGGCGCAGGCCTTACGCATTTCCAAGCCGGCGGTGAGCCGCGCTTTGGACCGCCTTGGCGAGCTTGGCTATGTCAGCCGCCAGCGTGACGATTTGGATCGCCGCAATGTTCTGGTGCAGCGCACCGGTGCCGGCGCCGCGTTCCTTACCGATTTTGCCCATCTGATCGATGAGGCCAAGACCTATATCGCGACCTTGCCGGCCCGCGAGGTCGAATTCAACGTCGCGCCGGACGCCATCATCGGCGTCCCGGCTTCCTCGGCTTATGACGAGGCCCCGCAAGCGGCGGCCTTCGCGGCGGCGGCGGCCGAATAGCTGCTAGCTGCTAGCTGCTAGCTGCTAGCTGCTAGTTGCTAGTTGCTAGTTGCTAGCTTTTAAAATCTGATGCTAATTGCTAGCACCTAGAACCTAGCAACTAGCACCTGATGCCATCCCCCGATCCTCGCACCCATGCCTTCCGGTCCGATCTGGCCGATGTCTCGCTGCAACACACGGTGACGGCCAGCCGCTATGCCGAACCGGTTTTGCGCCAATGCATTCGCGGGGTGTTGCCGCTGTTCGCGGCGCCTGATGAGAACAGCCGCCTCGTCAGCCAAATCCGCTACGGCGAATTCCTCGACGTGTTCGAGATGCGCGAAGATGGTTTTGCGTGGGTGCAGAACCGCGCCGACCGTTATGTCGGTTATATGCCGGCGGCGGACGCCTTCAACGAGCAGATCGCCGATCTTTCCAATCGTGTCAACGTGCTGAAGACCTTTGTTTATACAAAACCGGATTTGAAAATGCCGCCGGCCGACGTCTTGACGCTCGGCTCCTTTGTGCGGGTTGGCGCGATCGAAAACGGCTTTTGCCGCCTCGCCTCCGGCGGCTATGTGTTCGCCAAACATGTGGTGCCGGCCGAGCGCGCGCTGGCCGCCGATTACGTTTTCACCGCCGGGCGGCTTTTGAACGTGCCTTATCTATGGGGCGGGCGCACGCCGCAGGGCATCGATTGCTCCGGCCTCGTGCAACTGGTGCTGGAAATGGCCGAGATCGAATGCCCGCGCGACAGCGACCAGCAACGCGAGGTTTTCGGCCAGCCGCTTTCGATGCATTGGCGCGACATGGATTGGCGGCGCGGCGACCTAGTTTTTTTCGACGGCCATGTCGGCATCATGACCAACAACAAGGACATGATCCATGCCACGGCGCACGTCATGCAGGTGACGGTCGAACCGTTGTTCGACGTCGTCATGCGCGGGGCGGAGATTACGGCGATGGGGCGACCGGCTCCAGATTAAGCGCCGCCGCGAGAAGGGCTTTCGTGTAATCCTCTTTCGGCGCGGCGAACACCTCGGCCGCCGCGCCTTGCTCGACCACGCAACCGTCCTTCATGACGATGATGTGATGCGACAGCGCCTTCACCACGCGCAGATCGTGGCTGATGAAAAGATAGGCGAGGCCGTGCTTTTTCTGCAAATCGCGCAGCAAATCGACGATCTGCGCCTGCACCGACATATCGAGCGCCGAAGTCGGCTCGTCCAGCGCCACGAATTTTGGCTTCAGGATCATCGCGCGCGCGATGGCGACACGCTGCCGTTGGCCGCCGGAAAATTCATGCGGATAACGGTTGCGCGCGGCGGGGTCGAGCCCGACCTCGGTCAACGCCGCGATCACGCGCCGTTCGCGCTCGGTTTTATCGAGTGCGAGTTTGTGAATATCGAGACCTTCCGCCACGATGTCGCCGATTGGCATGCGCGGGGAAAGGCTGCCGTAAGGGTCCTGGAACACGACTTGCATCTCGCGGCGCAGGGGCCGCAATTCCTTGCGCGATAACCCGTCGATGGCCCGGCCCATGAAGACGGTCGTGCCCGCCGTCACCGGGATAAGTTTTAACAATCCCAATCCTAATGTCGTTTTGCCGGAACCGGATTCGCCGACGATGCCGACCGTCTCGCCCGCGCGCACGGAAAGCGACACGCCATCGACCGCCTTAATGACATCGACCGTGCGGCGGAACACGCCTTTCTTGATCGGGAAATGGATCTTGAGGTTGTCCGCGCGCATGATCTCCGACGCATTGGCCGCGACCGGCGGCGCTTCGCCTTTCGGTTCCGCCGCCAAAAGCATTTTCGTGTAGGGGTGTTGCGGATGAGCGAACAGCGTTTTCGTCGAAGCCTGCTCGACGATTTCGCCTTTTTGCATGACGCAGACTTTATCCGCCACCTTGCGCACGATGCCGAGATCGTGGGTGATGAGCAGCAAAGCCATGCCGAGCCGTTGTTGCAAATCCTTCAAGAGGGTCAGAATTTGCGCCTGAATGGTGACGTCGAGCGCGGTGGTCGGTTCGTCCGCGATCAAAAGATCGGGATTGTTGGCCAAAGCCATCGCGATCATCACGCGCTGCCGCTGGCCGCCGGAAAGCTCGTGCGGAAAGGCGCCGAGGCGCTTTTCGGCGCCCGGCAGCGCCACCAATTCGAGCAATTCGAGCGTGCGCGCGCGAGCTTCGGACTCGTTCATATGCTTGTGCAAAAACAAAACCTCGTTGATCTGCTTCTCGACGGTATGCAGAGGATTGAGCGAGGTCATCGGCTCCTGGAAGATCATGGCGATGCGGTTGCCGCGAATTTGGCGCATGGATGCTTCCGGCGCGCCGGCCAGTTCTTCGCCTTCGAAACGGATGCTCCCCGCCGGATGCCACGCATGCGGATAAGGCAAAAGCTGCAGAATCGACAGCGCCGTCACCGATTTGCCGGAACCGGATTCGCCGACCAGCGCCATGGTCTCGCCTTTTTCGATGGCGAAAGACGCGCCGCGCACGGCCGCGACGGCATCCTTGCCGTGGCCGAAGATAACGGACAGATTTTCGACCTTGAGCAGGGTCATCGGTTGCCCTGCATCTTGCGCGGATCGAAAGCGTCGCGCGCGGCCTCGCCGATGAAAATCAAAAGCGTCAACATGACGGCGAGGATGCAGAAGGCGCTGAGGCCGAGCCACGGGGCCTGCAAATTATTCTTGCCCTCGTTGAGCAGTTCGCCAAGAGAAGCCGAACCGGGTGGCAAGCCGAAGCCGAGAAAATCGAGCGCCGTCAAGGTGGTGATCGCGCCGTTGAGGATGAAGGGCAAGAAGGTCAGCGTCGCCACCATCGCGTTGGGCAACACATGGCGGCGCATGATGACCAGATCGCCGGCGCCCAAGGCTTTTGCTGCCCGTACATAATCGAAATTACGCGCGCGCAGGAATTCCGCCCGCACGACATGCACCAAGGCCGTCCATGAAAACAGCAGCATCAGGATCAAGAGCCACCAGAAATTGGGCTCCACGAGGCTTGCCATGATGATCAGCATGTAAAGCATCGGCAAACCACTCCAC
>DATKSH010000276.1:0-2196 GCA_035531735.1 Alphaproteobacteria bacterium | reverse complement strand
GCCCGCACTTGGTCTTGTTGTCCCTCAAGCATAAAAAGAGGTCTTCGTGTCCGTCCCCCTGCGCCAAAAAATCGACGTCGCGTCCTACATCCTGAAGCAGAAGCTTCGCGGCAATAAGCACTACCCCTTGGTGCTGATGCTGGAGCCGCTGTTTCGCTGCAACCTCGCCTGCGCCGGTTGCGGCAAGATCGATTACCCGGACGAAATCCTCAACCAGCGCCTGTCGGTCGATGAATGCATGCAGGCAGTCGAGGAATGCGGCGCGCCGGTGGTTTCGATCCCCGGCGGCGAGCCACTCTTGCATCGCGAGATGCCGGAAATCGTCAAAGGCATCATCGCGCGCAGGAAATACGTCTATCTCTGCACCAACGCCCTTTTGATGGAAAAGAAGATGGATCAGTACGCGCCCTCGCCTTATTTCACCTGGTCGGTGCATCTCGACGGCGGCAAGGACGATCACGACCGTTCCGTTTGCCAGGACGGCGTTTACGTCAAGGCCGAGGCCGCGATCAAAAAGGCCATCGACAAGGGTTTTCGCGTCAACATCAACGCCACGCTTTTCAACAACGCGGTGCCGCAACGCATGGCCGATTTCTTCGACCATATGATGGCGATCGGCCTCAACGCGATCACGGTCTCGCCCGGCTATGCCTATGAGCGCGCGCCGGATCAGGAACATTTCCTCACCCGCGAAAAGACCAACAACATCTTCCGCGAAATCTTCCGCCTCGGCAAAGAGCGCGCGAAAGTGGGCAAGGCCAAATGGCGCTTCAGCCAGTCATCGCTCTACATGGACTTCCTCGCCGGCAACCAGACTTACGAATGCACGCCGTGGGGCAACCCGACGCGCAACATTTTCGGTTGGCAACGGCCTTGCTACCTGCTCGGCGAAGGCTACGTGAAGACCTTCAGGGAGCTGATCGAGACCACCGAATGGGACAAATACGGCACCGGCAAATACGAGAAATGCGCCGATTGCATGGTCCATTGCGGTTACGAGCCGACCGCCGCCAACGACGCCATCGCCCACCCGATCAAGGCGCTGGTGACGGCGCTGAAGGGACCCAAGACCGAGGGCGCCTTCGCCAAGGGCATCGATTTGTCGAAACAGCGCCCGGCCGAATATGTCTTCAGCCAGCATGTGCAGGAGGCGCTCGGCAAGATCCACGCCGGGAAAATCCACGACGCGGCGCAAAAGGAAACCGTCGAGGCGGCGGAGTAAAACAGGCAAATGAAGCACAACCTCAATCCAAGAAGCAGCTTATGCTAAGATGGCGTCTTCCGCTCATAGTAGCACTTGCCGCAGGCCTATCGGCCTGTGGCACTTATTATACATCCTCGATAACCCCCGCCTCCAACGCGCCCACCTCAGTTTCTTTAAAACATAAAACGCCCGATCAAATTATATTGACTCAAAATGACATCACGAATCGGAAATACACAACATTGGGGGACATATCCGTTACAGTAAGAAAAGCCACTATATTTGACAGCGACCCTACTCACGAAAAAGTTGATGAAGCTTTAAGGAAAGTTGCAGCCGGTATGGGGGCGGATGCGGTTGTTCTCGTACGATATGGCACGGTTGGGATCGGCCTTACGAGTTGGGGGCAGATAGATGGAAAAGGTCGTGCTGTTGCCTTCAAATGAAGGTGTACGTTTATGGCTAATAGACAATTTATACTGATTTCTTTTGTCTTCTTGCTTTCTGCTTGCACCATGTCGGCACCCGCCCTGCCACCCGATACAACAGGGACTAACAGGCAACAATCATTGACGGTAAATGATTTTACTCCTGCCGATCTCGCAGTTAGTTGCAAAAACATCGCGGCAGAACGCGCCAAAAACGCTGCAAAAATAAAAGCCGACAATAAAGCCATCCAAGCTGATCGACGCTCTAACGAAATTGCAACTTATTTGGGAATTTTTACCGTCATTCCTTATTTGGCAACCGAAGGAAATTATGCCGAGAAAGATCAAATTACTGCACTCGATCACAGACAGGATAAACTAATGGAATTGGCGGCATTCAAAAAATGCCGATAAATTCAAGAAATCGGCACGGCAATTCATAAGGTTATAGTATTATTCTGAAAATTCGGCGTTTAATTCTTTCGCGCCTTCACTTAAAACCCCCATCGCCTTGCCGCTCCCGCGCGCCATATGGATCAGGGCCGGGATTTCCCGCGGATGGCG
>DATKSH010000275.1:0-5018 GCA_035531735.1 Alphaproteobacteria bacterium | reverse complement strand
TTTTTGCGGCGGGCGGCGAGTTCTTTGGCGGATAGCTCCACTTGCAACAATCCCTTTTCGGCGTCGAGCGTGATGATGTCGCCGTCGTGCAGCAGCGCGATGGGGCCGCCAATGGCCGCTTCGGGCCCGACATGGCCGACGCAGAAGCCGCGCGTGGCGCCGGAAAAGCGCCCATCGGTGATGAGCGCGACCTTGCCACCCGTGCCCTGCCCGTATAGCGCGGCGGTGGTGGCCAGCATTTCGCGCATGCCGGGGCCTCCGCGCGGCCCTTCGTAGCGGATGACAATCACGTCGCCTTTTTTATATTTGCGTTTTTCCACGGCCTCGAAGGCGTCTTCCTCGCAATCGAACACGCGCGCCGGGCCCTGAAAGCGCAATTGTTTCATGCCGGCGATTTTGACGATGGCGCCTTGCGGCGCAAGATTGCCCTTGAGCCCCACCACGCCGCCGGTTTTCGACAGCGGTTTAGACGTGGGCTGCACGACGTCCTGATTTTTTGGAAATTTCACGTTGCGCAAATTCTCGGCGATGGTTTTGCCGGTGACGGTGATACAATCGCCGTGTAGATAGCCACCGTCGAGCAAGGCTTTCATCAACACTGGCACGCCGCCGATCTCGAACAAATCCTTGGCCACATAGCGACCCGCCGGTTTCAGATCGGCGATATAGGGCGTTTTGCGGAAAATCTTGGCGACCGCGTGCAGATCGAAATCGATGCCGGCTTCATGCGCGATGGCCGGCAAATGCAAAGCCGCGTTGGTCGAACCGCCGGACGCGGCCACCACCACGGCGGCGTTTTCCAGCGCCCTTCTGGTGACGATGTCGCGCGGGCGCAGATTTAATTTCAGCAAATTCATCACCGCTTCCCCCGACGCGCGGGCATATTCGTCACGGCTTTCATAGGGCGCGGGTGCGCCGGCCGAGCCGGGCAGCGCGAGGCCCAGGGCCTCGGAAACGCAAGCCATGGTGTTGGCCGTGAATTGCCCGCCGCAGGCTCCCGCCGAAGGGCAGGCCACGCATTCGAGTTCGTGCAAATCCTTGTCCGACATTTTGCCGGCGGCGTGCTGGCCGACCGCCTCGAACACGTCCTGCACCGTCACGTCCTTGCCTTTGTATTTTCCCGGCAGGATCGAGCCGCCATACATGAAGACGCTCGGCACATTGAGGCGCAGCATGCTCATCATCATGCCGGGCAAGGATTTGTCGCAACCAGCCAATCCAACGAGCGCGTCATAGCAATGGCCGCGCATCGTGAGTTCGACCGAATCCGCGATCACTTCGCGACTGACGAGGGACGATTTCATGCCGGCATGGCCCATGGCGATGCCGTCGGTGACGGTGATGGTGGTAAACTCGCGCGGCATGCCGCCGGCCTTTTTGACACCGGCTTTCGCCGCTTGCGCTTGCCTTGAAAGGGAGATGTTGCAGGGCGCGGCTTCGTTCCAGCAGGTGGCGACGCCGACGAAGGGTTTGGCAATGTCCTCGTCCGTCAGGCCCATCGCATAGTAATAAGACCGATGCGGCGCGCGCGAAGGGCCTTCCTTGACGTGGCGGGAGGGGAACTTCGATTTGTTCCATTTTTTCGGCGGCATAATATCCTTATCCATCTAAGCGGCTGATTGATTTAGGCAAATTAGGTTAAAACGATTATTGATGAAAGGAAATTATGCCTTGGCGTGGCGACACGCAATTTGGGATAATGAAAAGCATAAGTCGCCACGCTTTTTCAGGTTTTATATTATGATCGATACTCTTCAAAAAAGGATAGACGACGTAATACGCAATATCGATGAGGTCGGCTCGCAAGGCGATCTTGCCGCTATATTCGATACGCTCCGTCCCCTGATCATCGAAGTCGATGAACATATAAGACATACGGTATTTGGCGACGAAAATCGGGGTCAAAAAGAAACATGGCTCCGGGTGCAAAAGCTTGTTCTTCGAGCGGCAGCAAGACTGGCCGATAAGATTGAATCAAACGATGTCTTTTCTCAATTAGTCGAGGGTTTCGATGCAGCCCCTTCACTGAAAGAAGATTTTTTAAGAGCTTATATTGATATTTGCCAGCCATTAGTCCGAGGCGTGCACCGCGTCATGCGCGTAATGCCCGACTTCTCACCCGAACTTCCATAGCCGCTGCCAGATCGTTTCCCGATTAAATAAGCTGGATGCGTGTTTTCGCGGATATGACGCTTCCGTTTGAATGGTTTAATTCACCGTCCGATCGACCAGCTTGTTCTTCCCGATCCACGGCATCATGTCGCGCAATTTCTTGCCGACTTTCTCGATGAGATGCTCGGATTCGCGGCGGCGGGTGGACTTGAAGCTGGGGCAGCCGGCCTGGTTTTCCAGCATCCAGTCGCGCACAAATCTCCCGCTTTGAATGTCGTCAAGAATGCGCTTCATCTCGCGCCGGGTTTCGTCGGTAACGACGCGCGGGCCGCGCGTGTAGTCGCCATATTCGGCGGTGTTGGAGATCGAATAACGCATGTTGGCCAAGCCGCCTTCATAGATCAGATCGACGATCAATTTGACCTCATGCAGGCATTCGAAATAGGCCATTTCGGGGGCGTAGCCGGCTTCGACCAGCGTTTCAAAACCGGCCTTGATGAGGGCGGTCACGCCACCGCATAAGACTGCCTGCTCGCCGAACAAATCGGTTTCGCATTCTTCACGGAAGCTGGTTTCGATGATGCCGGCCTTGCCGCCGCCAATCGCACTTGCATAAGAGAGGCCAAGCGCCTTGGCCTTGCCGGTCGCGTCCTGCGCGACGGCGATCAGGCACGGCACGCCGCCGCCCTTCTGGTATTCCGAGCGCACGGTATGGCCGGGCCCTTTGGGCGCGATCATAAATATATCAAGGTCTTGGCGCGGCTCAATCAAGTTAAAGTGGATGTTGAGGCCGTGGGCGAAAGCCAACGCCGCGCCTTTCTTCAAGTTGGGAGCAAGCTGCTCACGGTACAAGGCACCCTGCCCTTCGTCGGGCGTCAAAATCATCACCACGTCGGCCTCGGCCGCCGCCTTGGCCGGCTCGACCACCTTGAATTGCACCTTCATCGCCTTGTCGGCGCTGGCGCTGCCGGGACGCAAGCCGACCATGATGTCGCGCACGCCGCTGTCGCGCAGATTGAGTGCATGGGCGTGGCCCTGGCTGCCATAGCCGATAATGGCAACTTTCTTGCTTTTGATGAGAGCCGGATCGGCATCCTTGTCGTAATAGACTTGCATCGTTTCCTCCCGTTCGTCATCCCCGCGCAAGCAGGCATGGCGCCTTATGATATGCCGCAAAGTAAATCGAAAATCACGCTCTTTTCTGGTGCCCGGTTTCGGTTCGTATCCCAAGAACATCCTCACCGCAGGCGATGGCGACGCTGCCGGTACGGGCGATCTCGGCGAGGCCGAGTGGCTTGACCGCCTCGATAAAGCGGGCGATCTGGTCGAAATCGGAAGTGATCTCGAAAACGAGGGCATTGTCGGTGACATCGACGATGCGGGCACCGAATTTGCGCGCGGCCAGCTTGGCCTCGCCGTGGCGCACGGTCGGCGCGATTACTTTGACGAAAGCAACGCAGCTTTCGATGAAACGGCCTTGCTTGGTGAGATTGACCACCCGCCGCACCGGCACGAGGCGGCCAAGTTGCGCCTCGATCTGATCGACGATCATCTTCGAGCCGTCGGTGACGATGGTGATGCGCGAGAGATTATTTTCCCGATCAACGGCATCGACCGTCAAGCTTTCGATGTTGTAGCCGCGCCCGGAAATAAGGCCGATCACGCGCGCCAAAACGCCCGGCTCGTTATCGACCAATACGGCGAAGCAGTTGCGCGTCGGCGCCTCGACGGTGCCGGCTTCATAAACGCCGCCGCTTTCGTGCGGGTTTTGAGGATCGGTGGTCATGGATGCATCAATGGAAAATCGAGTTCTTTCATCTGTTTATCAAATTCCTGTGGCAAAAAGCGATTCTTTATGATAGGCTAGCCTGAAAGCTAGCTTATTATTGGAGATGGCTATGGATGTCGGTACCTACGAGGTCAAAAACAAACTGAGCGCCATTCTCGACCGGGTCGAGAAAGGCGAGAACTTCACCATCACCCGCCGTGGCAAAGCGGTGGCGCGGCTGGTGCCCGCAACCGAGCGTGACCGCAAGCAGGCTATAAAAGCGATGAACAGCATTATCGCCCGCAGCAAAAGCGTGACACTCGGCGGCCTTAAAATCAAAGATCTCGTCAGCGAAGGGCGCGTCTGACAGCATGACGATGGTCATCGATAGTTCCGTCACGCTGGCCTGGTGTTTCGAGGACGAACGCACGGACGCGGCCACGGCCCTGCTTCGTCAAGTAGCCGAGAACGGGGCCATCGTCCCGGACATATGGCGTTATGAAATTGCCAACGGCCTTCATACGGCCATGATAAAAGGCCGCATCGACAAGAAATACCGCGACGCAACTTTCGCCGATCTCGATAAATTGTCCATCACCATCGACCCGGAAAGCAACCGGGAAACATGGGGCCGCACGGCGCAACAGGCCGAGCGTTTTCGCCTGACGATTTATGATGCTGCTTATCTGGAACTTGCCGCACGGCTCGGCGCGCCGTTGGCAACGTTCGATCATGCCTTGATTAAGGCCGCAAAGGCAGCGGGGGTCGAAACGGCGCGATAGAACCGCAATGTCGCCCGTCAAGCCGGTATCGGCACGGGAGATATCCAGACCGGACGTGAAACGCCGTCAGGCAAAATCACCGGCTCGTCTTTCCGAAAGCGATAGGGACCTTCATATTTATCGCCATTTTCATAATGTCCTTCTAAAATCGGTTTTACCCGTTCGTGGATATAAGGGTGATGAATAAGGATCAAATCTCTTTCCTCACCACGAAGGCGAAGAATAGCGGCAGCCTGAAGGCTAACGATATTAAATCGTAATCTGTTAGAATCCACGTACAGCACACGGGACGACGACGACTCAAAGCTTAAAATACCGAATTTTTCCAGTGGTAGAGGGTCGAAGCCAACGGAAAA
>DATKSH010000274.1:0-2282 GCA_035531735.1 Alphaproteobacteria bacterium | reverse complement strand
GATCTTTCCCTGATTGCCTTAAGCGCCCCATGCTGGAATGTCCGAACCAAGACCTCGGCGAGTTCCTTAGCGATCTGCTGTTTCCCAGGATCGGGGCTCAAGCTTAAAGCGGCAACAAGATCGAGAAAATCCTTATTGCTGGCCACCGACGGAGGACTGCCTTCGATCAATTGCTTGACGATTTTCGCCCCGTTCCGGCGAATTTTCGGACTTATGCTGCCCAGGGCATTCAAAGCGGGGCGGAGATCTGTGTTTTGTGCCATTTTTTAATTCCTTCCTCCTTAATGCAATATTTTAAGCACTTCATTTTAAAATGGTGGGCCCGGCATGATGAAACGGGGCACTTGTTGTCCAGCTCGCCGAGCCGAAGCAAGCGCAAACCGCGAGAGCCCGCCTTCGCGCTTCGCGCTACGGCGCGGCAGCCTTCGCGGCGCTGCGCTTGCGAAGGCTGGTGGGCGATGACAGGCTCGAACTGTCGACCCGCTGATTAAGAGTCAGCTGCTCTACCAACTGAGCTAATCGCCCTTACACCAAGCTGCGCTCATTTGTTTTGCAGCCCTTCGGGCTGCGGGCAACTGAGCTAATCGCCCGATCTTCGCGGAAAGCGGGTTTTTAGGGCAAAAACGGCGCAGAGTCTAGGTGCTCGTGACTAGTTGCTAGGTGCTGGCGTGGCCGGATGTATGACCGCCAGATAACCAGTCCCCCTAGCCACGAGCAACTAGCACCTAGCACCCACCCTACTTCGCCCACGTCCTGAGCCCGCCAATATCGACATGGACATGGTTATCGCCGGGATAATAGGCGACGCCGCCGCGCTGCATGGTGCGGGCGACGTCGGCGATGGCTTCGCCACTCACGCCCGGAATGCGGAAATCGGCCGCCCAGCCGCGCATATGCGTGCTTTCCATCGCCACATGGTTGTTGGTGCGCGCCAAAATCGCGTTGCTTTCCGGCGTGCGATAGCCCGACAGAATCTCGAACGGCACGGTTTCCGGCAGATCGAGCCGGGTGCGAATATCGACGAGGAAATCGATCAAGAGAGGATCGATGCGCCCCACCGTGCCCGTGCGGCGGTCGCGGAACAGGTAATCGATGGCGCGCAGCGCGCGCGGATCGTAACCGCCGTTATGATAATAAACGAGCGCGCGGCGCTCGGGCGTATGCGCGCGTACGAGGACGATATACCGGCTCGCCAACGGATCGGGCCGCGTCTTCGGCAAGCCGGTCGCCAGCCAGTAATGATGCGAAACGCCGCCGCAGGCCGCGAGCAAAAAAACCAGCAACAACGCGAGCGATTTTCTCATCATGCCAATCTCACGGCGCCAGCCGATAAGCGCCCTCTGCATAAAGAATGGTTTCGCCGCCGGCATCGCCCTCGAGCTTGCGGCGCAGGCGGTAAACATGCGTCTCCAAAGTATGCGTGTCGATGCGCGCGTCATAGCCCCAGATCGCGGCCAGCAATTCCTCGCGCCCGGCCGGCCCCGCGTGCTGGCCGAGATAATCGAGCAGGCTCACCTCCTTCTCGGTCAAACGCAAAACCGTGCCGTCATCATGCGCCGCCTGCCGCAGGCGCGTATCGAGCCGCCACGGCCCGAAGCGCAAAGGCGCGCGGGAGGATCGCCGCGCGGCCTGCATATGAAACTGCGTGCGCGCGATCAGGTGGCCGAGCCGCACCGGCAACGCGAAACTTTCCGCCGCCCATTCCTCGTCCGTCTCATCGGCGCCGATCACAAGCACCGGAAATTTCTTGCCGGCCGCCGCCATCGCGCGCAAGTGCGCGCGGATTTTCCTGTCGGCGGTTTGTTGGTCGATCAGCAAAAGCGCAATCTCCCCTTCCAGCGCGGCACTCAGTTCGGCGGCGCCATCCGCCACGCGCACCTCGCCCAAAGCGGCCAGCGCCGGCTGTTCGGCAATAGCTTCGCAAAGCGCCGGATCGGCAAGGGCAAGGCAAAGAACGGGCATAAAGCTCTTATAGCCGATATAGCCGATCTATCGGGAATCCCTCCCCCCTTGCGGGGGAGGAAGCAAAAACATGGGCTTACGAAGTAAGCCCTTGGTTTTTGCAGGTGGGGGGTCTTGTTCCTCACCACAGGAGGCCATCCTTCGGCAAAATCTGCCGCCCGAATCACCACCGCACGACAGGTAAATCATTGATAAACAAATATAATTTATGGCACGGGGCTTGCTGAATAAGGCGTGGGGAGAGAGAGCCCATGACGTTCGAGATCAATCCGGTACTGGCGGGAAAATTCGACGCGCCCGGCTATGCGCCGACGCCAAGC
>DATKSH010000273.1:0-2228 GCA_035531735.1 Alphaproteobacteria bacterium | reverse complement strand
TAGCCTATGATGGTAAGCTCCACGCCATAAACCTGACCCGCATCCCCATCGACTCAATCATCCGCGACAGGAAAAGCGGCCCGATTTGGGAATTGCTGAGCAGCATCAATTCGCAAGCAACCTTTGTTTCGCGTGAGCTACTAGCCCGGCTACAGGAAATTTCCCGGTACGGACTGGTCCCATCCGTGATAAACGCGAAGAAGGACACAGCCATTGGGCGAACACTTGAGACTATGCTTGGGATTAAGATTAATTCGAGGAAAGAACCCGACTACAAAGGCATCGAGCTAAAATCATTTAGGTCAAAGCAAGCTGGCAAGGAGAACCGGAAAACCCTCTTTGCCCAAGTTGCTAAGTGGGAACTCAGCAAGCTCAAGAGCAGCGCCGAGATCCTAAGGCATTTCGGCTACGCACGGGGCAACGACTTTAAGCTTTATTGCACCGTTAGTACGCAGGTCCGCAATTCTCAGGGGCTGCAATTCCTGATGGACCACCAAGCTGATCGCCTCGTTGAAAATTCTAGTAAGAAGGAAATCGGCGATTTTGCCGTATGGCTAATGCAGGATTTGAGGAAGCGATTGGTCGAAAAGCACAGCGAAACATTCTGGGTCTCGGCTAAATCGCACATAAAAGGAGGCAATGAATTCTTCGAGTTCAAGAAGGCCCTGCATACCAAGAAGCCCATCGTTTCGCAATTCGATATCCTCCTTGAGCAAGGAAGCATCACGATGGATCATCTAATTAAGCGCACCCCCAACGGGCGCGTTTCAGAGAAAGGGCCGTTGTTCAAAATCCAATCATCCGCGCTCGAAATGCTATTCCCTCCGAGCCAAACCTATGACTTGCAGGCGGGTGCATGAGTGGGGCCATGATTACGTTAAAAACAAATGATCCAAATCTGCCGTTCTACTCAATCTTTATAAAATATAGCGCCTCATGACTGACAGCAAACTTATCAAATTTCCCAGCTCAAGTGGACTTTTGTCTCGAAATAAAATTAGGGAGAGAAAAGGATCCCATATGTTTCCATCCGCTGTTGGACGCCGAAAGAGCTTCGAACCGCAGGTTATTGTTCGAGATCTTGTGTCAGTCATGTGTCAGTATAAGCCTGCACGGGACGACTTTTCCTGACACTTGATGCACGATAACTCTTTGAAATCCCAGCATAGCGCGCTAATGTTCGGCATTCACACGGTAGGGGTCACAGGTTCAATCCCTGTCGCACCCACCACTTTCTTCAGTGGTGGAAAGTTCTGTGAGCGATAATCTTTCATCCGATACCAGAACCTGGCAAGCCATCGCCGCCCTCAACGGCTTTATCGCCCTTGCCATGGGTGCGGCCAGCGCGCATGCGTTCGCCGATCCCCACACCGCGACGCTGGTATGGAAAGCATCGCTCTATGAATTGATCCATGCCGCCGTGCTTCTTTGGCTGGCCGGTGTGCGCGGCACATTTGCGCGGGCGGCGCGGTGGCTGTTCCTTGCCGGGATCGCGTTTTTTTGCGGCGCACTTTATGCAAAAGCACTGACGGAATGGGGCGGCATCGTGATGCTGTCGCCCATCGGCGGTTTCAGTTTGATGGCCGGATGGCTAACGCTTGCGCTCAAGGCCTGGCGGGATTAAGGAAGAATTATGGAACCGCAAGGCAAGCGTCCGCCGGATTTGCGCCGGCAAAACCGCAAGCTCGGCCTGATATTGGGCGGCGTGGCAGCGTCGATTTTCGCCCTTGCCGTCATCATCACCGTTTTGATCCATTATGCCGAAACCAGCCATGCCTTCCCCGCGCATTGAGAAATTCCGCCGGCCGGCCGCCGTCTTTTGCGCCTTTGCGCTGATCGCCCTTTTGGCCGGCTGCGATAACGGGCACTGGCATTCGATGAATATCGAAGGCAGCTCGCCGCCGCTTGCTTTTCATATGACCCGCGCCGCCGACGGCAAGCCGGTGACGGCGGCCGATTATCGCGGCAAAGTGGTGATGCTGTATTTCGGTTATACCTTCTGTCCCGACGCCTGCCCGATGACGTTGACCAATATCGGCCGCATCCTCGACCGGCTCGGGCCCTTGGCGAAAAACATCCGCGTGCTGTTCGTCACCGTCGATCCCAACCGCGATACATTGCCGGTGCTGAAAGCTTACATGAAGCATTTCGTGCCGCAAATCGCCGGGTTGCGCGGCACGCCGGATCAGATCGCGGCGCTGGCGCGGCGCTATCGCGTGGTTTATTCG
>DATKSH010000272.1:0-2826 GCA_035531735.1 Alphaproteobacteria bacterium | reverse complement strand
GCCGGCGACGATGTCGTCGATATAGGTGAAATCGCGCTTCATGTCGCCGCGGTTGAAGACCTTGATCGGCTCGCCGGCCAGGATTTTTTGCGTGAAGATATAGGCCGCCATGTCGGGCCTTCCCCACGGCCCATAGACGGTGAAAAAGCGCAGGCCCGTGACCGGAATTTTATAAAGATGCGCGTAGGTCCAGGCCATCAATTCGCCGGCGCGCTTGGTGGCGGCATAAAAGGAAATCGGCTTCACGACCGGGTCGCCGACCGCGAACGGGGTTTTCTCGTTGCCCCCATAGACCGAGGAGGAGCTGGCATAGACGAAATGCGCGAGGTTCGGCAGCGCGCGCGCCAGTTCCAGCATCATCAGTTGCCCGGTCATGTTGGATTCGGCATAGGCGTAAGGATTGACCAGCGAATAGCGTACGCCGGCCTGCGCGGCGAGATGGGCGATGTGCGTGACGCCGGTTTTTGCCAGCGGCAACATCGCGTCGCGATCGGCGATATTGATCTTATGGAAAGAAAAATTTTTGTGCGGGGTCAGCTGCGCGAGGCGCGCTTCCTTCAGTTTCACGTCGTAATAATCGTTGAGATTATCGACGCCGATAACTTCGTCGCCGCGTTCGAGCAGGGCGCGCGCGACATGAAAGCCGATAAACCCGGCCGCGCCGGTGAGGAGGATACGCATGAAATGAGGTGCTAGGTACTGGTTGCTAGGTGCTGGGAGTCCAATACCGAAAGATTAGCCACAATTTCCGCTACTAACAACATGTCGCTAGCACCTAGCCACTAGCCACCAGCACCTACAAGCTCCAATACTGCAAGCCCTCCGGCAACGCCGCCCGGTCGATCACCGATTTAACGTCGATCACCCAGCCGCCGGGTTTAAGGGCTTTCCACCAATCGGCGAAACCGGCCATCAGTTCCTTATGCGGCACGGCCACGACCAGCGCGTCAAGCTCCTTCAAATCGGCCTTGGGGTGCAAAGCGAGGCCATATTCGTGGAGTGCCCGTTCGGGATCGGCCAAGGGGTCGTGGATCAGGACATCAAGGCCGAACGATTCCAGTTCGCCCACGATTTCCGGCACCCGGCTGTTGCGCAAATCGCGCACGTTTTCCTTGAAGGCAAGGCCGAGGACACCGACCCGTGCGCCGGCTTTCAGCGAACGGCCATTTACCATCAGTTTAACGATCTTCTGGGCGATGAAGATCGGCATGTTGTCGTTGATGCGACGCCCGGCCAGGATCACTTGCGGGTTGTAGCCAAGTTCCTCGGCGCGCCACGTGAGGTAATAAGGATCGACGCCGATGCAATGGCCGCCGACGAGGCCCGGCGTGAAGGGCAGGAAATTCCATTTGGTGCCGGCCGCCGCCAGCACGTCATGCGTGCGGATGCCGATCCGGTCGCAGATGATGGCGAGTTCGTTCATCAGCGCGACGTTCAAATCGCGCTGGGTATTTTCCAAAACCTTGGCGGCTTCGGCGACGCGGATCGAGGCGGCGCGATAAAGCCCGGCACCGGTCACTTTACCGTAAACGTCGGCCATGCGGTCAAGGCTTTCGCCATCATTGGCGCTAATGACCTTGGTAATGGTCTCAAGGCGGTTTTTCCTGTCGCCGGGATTGATGCGCTCCGGCGAATAGCCGAGCTTAAAATCGACGCCTTGGGTAAGGCCGGAAATTTCGGCAATCCGCGGGCCGCAAACATCCTCGGTCAAACCGGGATAGACGGTCGATTCAAACACGATCAGCGGCGTGGCATGGCCGTTTTTGGGCTTGTTGTGGCGGCGATGCAGGGCCTCGCCCAGCGTCTGGCACGCGCCCATCAAGGGCCGCAGGTCGGGCCGCTTGGCTTGGTCGATCGGCGTCGGCACCGTGACGATGCAAAAACTCGCAGTGCCGATTTCTTCCGGCTTATCGGTCAGGCGCGCCTTGGCGGCGAGAAGATCGTCGCGCGCGATTTCCCCGGTCCAGTCCTCGCCCGCGCGCAAGGCCGCCACCCGGCGGCTGTCGATGTCGAAGCCGGTAACCTCGCCGAAATGGCGCGCGAGTCCGGCCCACAAAGGCAGGCCGACATATCCCAATCCGACGACGGCGATTTTTTCGTGCATAAGCCAACACCCGGATTAAAACTGGCGCGCAAGCTAGCACAAGGGTCGACTCGTGCAAGGCACTACCCTTGCTTTCGCGCCGGGCCAGTATCATATAAGAAATAAGGAAAACCGGAGGCAAGGGATGGAAAAAAACGCGCGAATAATGGCAAAAGTGGCGAACGCAGGAAGTGCCAGAGCCGGGCAAAACCTTAAGGAAATCCGGCAATGCCTCGACCGCTGGATCGCGGCGGTCGGCAACGGGTCGTCGATCCCGGTCACCGCGCTCTATGCGCCCGACGCTGTTTTGCTGCCCACCTTCGACGGGAAGGTTCTCGCCACGCCGGCGACGCGGAGATTTTACCTGACCGCATTCAAGGCGCGCAAAGGCCTCAAGGCCAAGGTGGATGAATGCCATATCCGTATGCTCGGCGAGGATGCCGCCATGGCCAACGGGCTATACACCTTCCGTTATAAGGATGCGGATGGCGAGATCACGACCGTCAGGGCGCGCTTTACGTTCGTTTATGCCCGCCAACCGAGCGGCGAATGGCTGATCGTCGCCCATCATTCGTCGCATGCGCCGGCGGCGAATTTGAATGTAAAGTCGCGCAAGCGGTAGCTTAGGAATCCGCATAAACATGGGTTTCTTTTTTCGCACCCCCATGCGTGACGGCGCCTCTTTCGGCGTCGCCGACCAGTTGGGCGTATTTCCACAAAGCGCCGGACTGGAAATCGTGCTT
>DATKSH010000271.1:0-28817 GCA_035531735.1 Alphaproteobacteria bacterium | reverse complement strand
GAAACCGCGCGCCGCCTCACGCTGTCGTTCGGCGTTCATGCCGTCCATACCGCCGACGTCGCCAATCCCGAAGAAATGGTGCAGAAGGCCGTGCAGATCGCGCTGGCCGACGGCATCGCGACGGCCGGCCAGCGCGTCGTCATCACGGCGGGTGTTCCCTTCGGCAAGCCCGGAAACACTAATCTTTTGCGCATTGCCGCGATCGGCGAGCCCGGCGATCCGCGCCAATTAAACCTGGTCGAATGAGCGAGCTTCTGCAAAAGGCCATCGGCCTTCATCAGTCCGGCCAGCAGGCCGCGGCGGAAGCGGCCTATCGCGGCGTTCTGGCGGCAAAACCCAACGACGCCGACGCCCTTGCCTTGCTCGGCGCGCTGGTCGATGCGACCGGCGACCACGAGCAAGCCGTCGCGCTGATCGAAAAGGCCATCGCGCTCGATCCCGCATCGCCGCTGTTCCGGCTTCATCTCGGCAATGCGCTGATGGGGGTGGGACGCGTGCATGATGCGGCCGCCGCTTTTCGCGAAGCGATCCGTTTGCAACCGGCACTGGCGGTCGCGCATTACAATCTCGGCAACGCCCTGCGCAATATGGACGATTGGCATGGCGCGGTGGCCGCGTGGTGCGAGGCGACGCGCTGCGATCCCCTGATGGCCGAGCCCTACAACAACATCGCCCTTGCCCTCGTGCGCGAGAAGAAATGCGAGGAGGCGTTACCGCTGGTCAAGCGCGCGGTCGCGCTGGCGCCCGGCTATGGGCCCGGCTGGCTGACGCTCTGCAACGTCGCCGAGCAGTTGAAGGATTATGCGACGGCGGTCGAAGCCGGCAGCTACGCCATTCGCCTGTTGCCCGACGATCATCGCAGCTGGTTCGGTTATGGCGTGGCGCTCAACCGCCTCGACCGCCACGAAGAGGCGATCGCTGCCTACAAATGCGCGCTCGAAATCAAGCCCGGCCGTGCGGATATTTGGGACAATCTCGGCCAGACCTATCAATCCTTGAACCGGCTCGAAGAAGCGGAGACAACCTTCCGCAAAACCGTCGAGGTCGCCGGGCAGGCGATTACCGACGAGGAGCAGCGCCTCGCGGACGGCCGCGACATCGACGAAAAGGAATATGGCAACCGCCATTGGCATCTGGCGCTGATGGAATTGCTGCGCGGCAAATACAAGGAAGGTTTCGCCCGTTACCGCGCGCGTTTCGAGGATGTCGGCGAGCTCAAGCGGCCCGATTTTTCGCGGCCCCTGTGGCGCGGCCAACGGTTGGAGGGCAAGACTTTGCTGGTCACCGACGAGCAGGGTTTCGGCGACACCCTGATGCTGGCCCGCTATCTGCCGATCCTGAAAAAGCAGGGCGCGAAAATCATCTTTTCGGTGCATCCGGTGCTGGAGTCTTTGTTCAAAGGCTGGGACGGCGCCGATATTTTGATCACGCATGGCCAGCCGGTGCCGGTCTATGATTATTACGCGTCGATTTTCGATGTGCCGCATCGCCTCGGCACCACGCTTTCCACCGTGCCGGCAAACGTGCCCTATTTGCCGCTTCCCGTGCCGCCGCCCGACATGTGCTTACCGGACGATGCGAAAAAGAAGGTCGGCATCGTCTGGAGCGGCAGCCGCGTGCATGGCAACGACGCGCGCCGCTCGATTCCGCTCGCGGTCTTTGCCGGCCTGTTCGCCGGCAAGGCCATGCGCAACCGGATGCGATTCTATAGCTTCAATCATGACGCGCGCCGCGGCGATGCGAGTATTCTGGCGCAGCATCAGGTGATCGACCTGGCGCCGCGCCTGCGCAATTTTGCCGACAGCGCGTGCTTCGTGCAGCAATGCGATCTCATCATCACCTGCGATACGGCAATGGCGCATCTCGCCGGCGGCATGGGCAAACGGGTATGGACGCTGTTGCCATTCGCGCCCGATTGGCGCTGGCTGACCGAGCGCGGCGACAGTCCCTGGTATCCGACCATGTGGCTGTTTCGCCAGCGCCGGATCGGCGATTGGGCCGGCGTCATCAAGCGGACGGGGGAAGCTCTGGCCGCGTGGCTTGGGCCTTAAATTAGCCCTGCCGCGCCTTGTAGCGCGGGTTTTTCTTGTTGATCACATAGACGCGGCCCTTGCGGCGCACGACGCGGCAATCGGCATCGCGTTTCTTGAGGGCTTTTAGCGAATTAGCGACTTTCATAAGCGTCTCCATTCAAGGCGCGCAAACTAGGGGAGCGGCGCTTGTTTTGTCAAGTTTTTGCGCATCGAAGCCGTGATTCCGTGCGGCAATAATATAAATCCGCTCCAGAAATGGCCCTTGCATGGGATGCCGGGGGCCGGCTTCTTTCTCCCCGCAGTGCAAAAACCTTCATTTGCCCCTTGAATTTCCCTAAGGGTTTATTAACTTAAATTCCGTAAGCTAAGAGCAAGGTCGAAGGCAATTAACGCAGTTGGTTAAGGCCTTCCCCAATGCCAAAGGAGGTGCTGAGATTCGCAACCCTTCGACGGCCCCGACCTTCAAAGTCCGGCAAGCCTTGAGGCCTTTTTGCGGCTCAGTCCCGACCGTTACCCCCTGCTGTTTCCCGACAATCGAAGAAGGTGCCAGGCACGCGCATCCCGTGCGTGTCGTCAGCGCCCATTTGTATGGGCAGAAACGAGGCGAGGATGTCCAAGCGGCGTCATTATGACTCTTCGAACCGCAACGAAAAATCCTGGAATGTCGAACCGCTCCGTGCCGGCCACTCCGCCTGGGACCCTTTGAATAACCCCGCCTTCGAACGCCGCGATCAAAGTTATATTCGCAAAATCAAGCCGCAAAACGCCAACCAGTCGCAATTGCTCGAAGCGCTGGCAAAAAACAGCCTCGTCATCGCGGTTGGCCCCGCCGGCACCGGCAAGACCTACCTTGCCATCGCTGCCGCGGTCGAAGCCTTGGAGGCCGGGCGCGTGGACCGCATCGTCCTGTCGCGGCCCGCGGTCGAAGCCGGGGAAAGCATCGGTTACCTGCCCGGCGATTTGCAGGAGAAAATGGCGCCGTTCCTGCGGCCCCTCTACGACGCGCTTAACGACCGCATCGGCGGCAAGCGCCTGAAGCAGCATCTTCAGGACGGCGCCATCGAGATCGCGCCGATCGGCTATATGCGCGGGCGCACGCTCAACAACGCCTTCGTCGTGATCGACGAGGCGCAGAACTGCACCTACAACCAGATCAAGATGCTGCTGACGCGGCTTGGCTGGCATTCGACCATGGTGCTGACCGGCGATCCCGATCAAAGCGACTTGCTCGAAGGCATGTCGGGCCTTGCCGACATCACGAAACGACTGGAACCGGTGCCCGGCATCGCCGTCACCCGCTTTTCGGATCACGACATCGTCCGGCATCCGTTGGTCGCCAGCATGTTGGGCGTTCTTTAGGCCAGCAATCGGTTATCGGTAACCAGAGGCCGGAATCGGGCTTTTAAGCCGCTCATTCCTCTTGGCCTTTTTTATTGGGCATGCTTTAGAATGCCCGCATGGCCAAATCTCCCAAATCCCCCGATTCCGAACCGAGCAAACACCTTTTGCTGGCCGAGCTGCGCGTGTTGCGCATCGTGTTGGCGATTGTGATCGGGCTTGGGCTGGCAGGCGGCGTTGCGGCTTGGCAAATCCATAAGGACGAAATGCGGCGCGAGACCCTGCGCGCAGAAGCGCTGCATCCGGTTGGCGCCATCGGCGGGCCTTTCACCCTCACCGACCAGGACGGCAAGACGGTCAGCGATACCGATTTTCGCGGTAAATTCCTGCTGGTCTATTTCGGCTATACTTATTGCCCCGATTTGTGCCCGACCGGGCTTTCCGGCATCGCCCATGTGCTCGACACGCTCGGCTCCGAGGCCAAGAAGGTGCAAACCCTTTTCATCACCATCGACCCGGCGCGCGACACGCCGGCCAAGCTCAAGCAATACGTGGAGAGTTTTCATCCCGGCATCATGGGCCTGACCGGTACGCCGGAGCAAATCGCCGCCGTCGCCAAGGAATATAAGGTCTATTACGCCAAGGGCGAGGTGGTCGAGGGCCATGACTACATCATGGATCATTCGAACCTGATTTATTTGATGGGCCCGGGCGGCACTTTCCTCACCAGCTTTCCCGACGACGCCGATCCCGACGGCATGGCCGTTGCCGTCCGCCGTTTTATGGACAAGCAACAGGCAGCCGTACCGGCAAAATAAAGAGCTTTTTGGCCTTTGAGCGGCTTGACTCCCAAGCCGCCCATCCCTACCTTCCGCGCGGGTTTTAAAGGCATGACAGGCGATCCCGAACGCAACAGGCTGGACGATCTTGCGGCGCGCATCGATAAGGCCGGCGCGAAACCGGCGCAGCCGGAAGGAACCGAAGCCGGCGACCGGTTTGGCCTCGCCAAGGCCGGGCGCATGGGTTTCGATTTCGTGGCGACGGTCATGGTCTGCGGCGCGGTCGGCTTTCTGGTCGATCGGCAATTGGGAACCCGGCCGTGGGTTATGCTGGGCCTGCTGCTGGCCGGGTTCGTTGCCGGGCTCGCCAATATGTGGCGCGCGCTGGGCGGCTATGAGCAAGGGATCGGCTGGAAACCGAAGGCGGAAGACGGAAACCGGAAGACAGAGGATTGAATGGCCCCGCTACTCGACGAATTCGAAATTCATCCCCTGAGTGGGTCGCTTTTTTCGGCCGGCGGCCATCCGGTCGTCTTCACCAATTCCGCGCTTCTTATGCTGCTGGCCGTCATGTGCGCCTCGCTTTTGATGATGGTCGGCATGCGCCGCCGGGCGCTGGTGCCGGGCCGCTTTCAGATGGCGGCGGAATCGATCTACAACATGATCGTCGATATGGTCGAAGGCGCGGCCGGCAAGCATGCGGAACCCTTCGTCCCTTTCGTGTTCTCGATTTTCGTTTTCATCCTTTTTTGCAACGTTCTCGGCCTGATCCCGTATTCATTCACGGTGACCAGCCAGATCATCGTCAATTTCAGCCTCGCCATCTTCCTTTTCATCGTCATCATCATTACCGGCTTCGTCCGGCACGGCGTTCGTTTCTTTGCCCTCTTTGCGCCGCCCGCGCCCAAGGTCATGCTGCCGTTCATGATCGTGGTCGAATTCCTGTCCTTCGTCGTGCGGCCCTTCAGCCTCTCGATCCGCCTGTTCGCCAACATGATGGCGGGCCATATCCTTTTGCAGGTCTTTGCCGGCATGGTGGCGAGCCTTTTGGCCGCCGGCTGGCTGTCCGGCTTCAGCGTATTGCCTCTTTTGGCCGACGTTGGTATCACTGGGTTCGAATTGTTCGTCGCGCTGTTGCAGGCCTATATCTACGCGATCCTTTCGGCCGTCTATCTGCGCGACGCGATTGAGATGCATTAGGGCGGCTTTCTTAACGAGCGCGAAGCGCGAGTTTAGAAAACCCCTATCCCCGCAAAAGCGGGGATCGCGTGAGTTTTGTCACTCTAACCAGTCAGGGAGTTTTTCGATGGAGCATTCAGTCAAGATGATCGGCGCCGGCCTCGCCATGATCGGTTCGACGGGCGCCGGCATCGGCATCGGCCTGATTTTCGCGGCTTGGATCAACGCGATCGCGCGCAACCCTTCCGTGGAAGGCAAGGTCAGGCCGGTCGCCCTGATGGGCTTCGCCCTCGCCGAGTTGGTCCTTTTGATGTGCTTCGTGATCGCCGTCATGCTGATGTTCGTGGTGTGATCCGGTGTCAGGCGGCCTGCCGCAACTCGACGCGACGCAATACCCGGGGGAAATCTTCTGGTTGGCCGTCAGTTTCGCCGTTCTTTACGGGCTGATGGCGTGCCTCGCGTTGCCGGTCGTACGGCGTACCCAGGAAAAACGCACATTGGCCATCGCCGACGATCTCGAAAGCGCCCATGCCGCTAACGAGGAGGCGCGGGTGCTTCTGAGCCATTACGAAAAGACTCTTGCCGAGGCGCGCGCCAAGGCGCAGGCGACGGTGGCCGACATCGCTGCTGTGGCGGCGCAGGAATCGGCAGCACGGCAAGCCGCAAGGCAACAAGAGCTGGACGGCCACCTGGCTGAGGCCGAGGCGCGGATTTTCGCCGCCCGCGACAAGGCGCTCGGCGAGGTGCGGAGCAAGGCGGCCGATCTCGCCGCCGTCATTATCGACAAAATTACCGCGCGAGGCTGAGCCATGTGGCACGATCCGATGTTCTGGAGCGCCGTCGCGTTCCTTTGTTTTCTTGCTCTCTTCTGGCGCTATGTGCGCAAGCCGATGTATGCGTGGCTCGATCACCAGATCGCCGCTATCCGCGAGCAATTCGGGCATGCGCAAAAGCTGCGCGCCGAGGCAGAAGCGACCCTCGCCGAATACAAAGCGAAACACGCGGCGGCGATGCAGGACGCCGAGGAGATCGTGCGCCGTGCGCATGAAGAAGCCGCGCGTTTGAAAACGCAGGCCGAAGCCGAATTGAAAGATGTGCTGGCGCGCCGCGAGCAGGAGGCGATGGAGCGCATTCGCCTCGCCGAGACCGAAGCGGCCGCGGCGGTGCGCGTGGCGGCGGTCGATGCGGCGATGACCATCGCGCGCGAAAAACTGGCGGCACAGATAGGGGGCACCGAAGCCGCCACCCTCGCCGACCAGGCCATCGCCGAAATGCCGAAACTCGGCACCGTCAAGGCCGGGGCGGTTTGAGCTGCGCGTGACTTCCCTCGCGTCACCGCCGCCCGGCCAAAAACCCGATCATATTTCCGACCTGATGCGGCATTTGATGGAGGAAGCCGCGCGCGAGGACACCATCACGGTCGGCCGCATCCTCTCGATCTTCGGCCTGCGCGGCTTCGCCTTCCTGCTTCTGATTCTTTCGATCCTCAACATCGTCATCTTCATGGTGCCGATGCTGTCGTTCTTTCTCGGCCTGCCGATGGTGATCCTCGCGGTACAGATGGTGCTGGGCCTCAAGGCGCCGTTGTTCCCGGCCTTCATCCGCCGCCGCACCATCGCTCGCACGGCCTTGCTCGACGGCCTTGCCCGCGCCATTTACTGGGTCGAACGCATCGAGCGCTACATCAAGCCGCGCCTTGCTTTTCTCTCGGCGCCGGCCCTGTTGCGCGTGCATGCTTTCCTTGCCTTGGTTTTGGCCATCCTAGTGACACTACCGATCCCGGTGGTCAACGTGCCGCCCTCGATCGGCATCTTTTTCCTCGCGCTCGGGCTTTTGCAGCGCGACGGGGTCTTCATCGCGCTGGCCTATGCGGTCGGCTGGTGGTGCTTATGGTTGTTCGCCTCGCTTGGCACTGTCGTACACAGGGTAACCGGCGGATGAGAATCACGCCGCCCGTTCCTCCGCCGGCAACATTTCGAGGCGATAGCCGACCGCCGGCTCGGTGACGATGTAGCGCGGGAAGGACGGCTCGGCTTCGAGCTTGCGGCGCAGGGCGCCGATGCGCTGCTGCAAATGGCGATGGTGCTCGGTGTCCTTATCCTCGCCCCATAAAGCGCGTTCGAGCCGGCCATAGGTCAAAACCCGCCCGCCATGCAGGGCCAGAAGGCGCAAAAGTGCGTATTCCTCGTCGTCGAGATCGATCCGCGCCGCGCCGCGCAGGACTTCATGCGAATCGAGGTGAATGTCGAGCATGCCGGTCTGCACATGCTCGGTGTCCAAAAGGGCCTCGCGCGTTTCGCGCTGGCGCAGGGCGGCCTTCACGCGCAGCACCAAATCGCTCATGGCGAAGGGTTTTTGCATGTAATCGTCGGCGCCGCGCTCGATGGCGGCGATTTTCTCGCCGTCCTCCGTGCGGCCCGACAAAACCAGGATCGGCATGTCGCTGACCAACCGCACGTCCCGGATCACCTGCTGGCCGTCGAAGTCCGGCAGGCCGAGATCGAGGATCATCACATCGGGCGGGGCGCTATGAACGAGGGTGATGGCCGCCTCGGCGGTCGCCGCTTCCAGCACGTCGAAGCCTTCCGCCTGCAGGCTGAGGCGCAGGAGTTTTCGGACCGACGGTTCGTCGTCGACGATCAGGATGCGCGGGGCGGGTTCCATAATGGGCGCATTGTAGCATAATCAGAGGGCAGAAGACAGAAGACAGGTATCAAAAGCAATGTGTTAAAATGCTGCATTGCCGGGTATGAAACGCTTCCGATCCCCGTCTTCTGCTATCTGCTTTCTGAAATCGGCAGCCGCAAGACGATCTGCGTGCCGATGCCGTCAGTGCCGGGCAGGGCGTTAATGCGACCTTCATGCGCCTCGATGAAGCCGCGGCAGATCGCCAAGCCAAGGCCGGCACCCGCGGTCGGCGTGGCGCCGACCTTGACGCGATAGAACATATCGAACACGCGTTCGCGTTCCTCCTCGGGGATGCCGGCGCCGCGGTCGGTGATGGTGAGTCCTATGTAATGCGCCTCGCGCCGCGCGGTGACGGTGACGGGCTGATCCTCCGGTGCGTATTTGCAGGCATTGTCGAGGATGTTGACCAAGACGCGTTCGAGGATGGCAAAATCGCCGTCGATCGGTGGCAGGTTGTCGGGAATGTCGAGCCTGAGCGGCCGCCCACCTAGCTGTTTTCTGAGCTTGCCGAGTGCCGCGCCGATCAAATCCTGCACGTCGATCGGTTGGCGCTTCAACTTGAGGCCGCCGGCCACCAGTTGCGTCATGTCGAGCAGGTTTTGCACGAAGCGATCGAGGCGCCCGGCTTCCTCCTCGATGGTGCCGAACAATTCGCGCCGCGCCTTGTTGTCGAATTTGTCCCAGTAATCGCGCAGGCTGGTGGTGGCGCCGAGAATGGCGACCAGCGGCGTGCGCAAATCGTGGCTGACGGACGACAACAGGCTCGAGCGCAGGCGCTCGGTCTCGGTTTCGAGCCGCGCCTGCTCGATGTCGCCGGCCAGGCGCGTGCGCTGGATGGCGACCGCCGACAGGTTGGCGAAGCTGTCGAGCAAATGCATCTGGTCGGGCGACAGCGGCGCTCCGTCCTCCGCCTGCACCGCCAGCACACCGACGGTCTCGTTGCCGGCGCGCAGCGGCAACCCGTAAAACGCGGCGCCGGGCAGCGTGTCGGATTTGAAACCGGCCGGCCTGCCGTGGCTGAAGGCCCAATCCATCGCCGCCGTCGAGGCGGTATCGAGCCGCGTAGTATCGGGATAAAGAGCGGCCATTTCAAGCCGCTCGCCCTCGGGCAGCAACACAGCCGCCCGTGCCTTCAGGGTCGCCGCCACGTGCCGCACCATGGTTTGCAGGATGTTGTCGAGCGTCACCGCCTGCGCGATGGCCTTGTCGAAATCGTAGAGCGCCTGCGTGCGGCGCGCGTTGTGGCGCGTGACGGCGATCTGCTTTTGCAGGCGCGACCCGATCAGGCAGGCGACTGCCGCGACGACCAGGAAGAACGACAGCAACAAAAAATCCTGATGCTGGTCGATCATCAGCGAATAACGCGGCGGCAAGAACAGGAAATCGAAGGCAACGCCGCTGAGGATTGCGGCGTAAAGCGAAACGCGAATGTCGCGGTCGACCGCCAGCAGCATCACGGCGACCAGGTAGATCAGCCCCAGCGTCGGCGGATCGGTCAAATGGCCGGCACCGGCGGCGACGATGCTGGCGAGGCCGACCACCAGTGTCGCTTCGAGCCACGCGCGCCAATGACCGGTGAACCACGGCCGCGCGGGGCGCGGCCCGTCGTCCTTGCGCGGGCGTTTGTCTTCGTTGCCGCTCATGACGAGGATGTCGAAATCCTCGTTGCGGTCGAGCAGGGCCGCTGCCACCGAGGGACGCAAAAGCCGCGAGCCCAGCGTGCGCACCGAGCGGCCGATGATGATGACGCTGACGTTCTTTTCGCGCGCCACGCGCAGCACTTCGCCCGCCACGTCCTCGGCCGCCACCGTCTGGGTCTCGCCACCGAGGCTTTCGGCTAGGCGCAGGGCCTGGGCGATTTCCTGCCGCGCGCTCTCGCCCAGTTCCGCGTGATGATGGGTTTCGACGTAAAGCGCCAGCCACGGCACATGGCGGCGCTCGGCGCTGCGCTTGGCCGTGCGGATCAGGGCCAGCGATTGCCCGTCACCAGCGATGCAGACGAGGATGCGCTCGCTGGTCGGCCATGGGCCTTCGATCGCGTGGCTGCGCATATAATCGGCCATTTGCTCGTCGACGCGGGCGGCCGCCTGCCGCAAGGCCAGCTCACGCAAGGCCGTCAAATTGCCGGCGGTGAAAAAGCGGCCCATGGCGAGGCGTGCCTGCGCCGGGATATAGACCTTGCCTTCCTTCAAGCGCTGCAAAAGTTCTTCCGGTGTCAAATCGATCAGTTCGATTGAATCGGCCTTCTGCACGATGTCGTCGGGCACCGTCTCGCGCACCGTGACGCCGGTGATGCGCGCAACGATGTCATTCAGGCTTTCGATATGCTGGACGTTGAGCGTCGAATAGACGTCGATGCCGGCGTCGAGCAATTCCTCGACATCCTGGTAACGTTTGGGATGGCGGCTGCCGGGAATGTTGGAATGGGCCAATTCGTCGATCAGCACCAGTTTCGGCGCGCGTTTCAGGACCGCGTCGAGGTCCATTTCCTGGAACGGAATGCCGCGATAATTGATGTCGAGGCGCGGGATGATCTCCAACCCGGCCAGCAGCGTTTCGGTTTCGCTGCGCCGATGGGTTTCGACGATACCGACCGCGACGTCGATGCCTTCCTGTTTCTTTGCTTGCGCCGCGCGCAGCATGGAGAACGTCTTGCCGACGCCGGGCGCCGCGCCGATGAAAATTTTCAACTTGCCGCGCGCCTCGCGCTTGGCCTCGGCCAGCAACGCCTCCGGCGACGGACGGTTTTCCTCGTTATCGGCCATGCGGCCCCGCCTTTTGCGATGCCGGGGACGTCAACGCGTCGAGCGCGAGATTGAGTTGCAGCACATTGACACGGTTTTCGCCCAATAGGCCGAAGGTGCGTCCCTTGGCTTGCGTGTTGATCAGTTTAAGAAGCGCGGCCGGCAGCAGATGACGCGCGGCCGCCACGCGCGGGGCCTCGAAATAAGCCGCCGCCAGCGAAATGTCGGGATCGAGGCCGCTGGCCGAGGAGGTGACGAGATCGACCGGGATCGGCGTGTTGCTGGCGGCCTTGAGCGCCGTCACGCGTGCGTTGACGTCTTCCAAAAGCTTGGCCGCGGTCGGCGCCAGGTTGCTGCCGGAGGAATTGACCGCGTCATAGCCCGCGCCGGCATCGGAAGGGCGCGAGTGGAAATAAGCCGGGCCGTCGAACGCTTGCCCGATCAAGGTCGAACCGATCATCGCACCATTGACGCTGACAAGACTGCCGCCGGCTTGAAAAGGAAACAGCGCGTGCCCGATGCCAAGCACTGCCGCCGGGTAAACCACACCCGTCAGCAGGACCAGCAGGACGAAAAGGCCGAAGGCCGCGCGCAACTCTTTTCCCATCGCCTAGCTTCCCATGAAATGGCTGACGATCATATCAATCGCCTTGATGGCGATAAAGGGCAGGATCAGGCCGCCGCCGCCATAGAGCAACAAATTGCGCCGCAGGATGGCGCTGGCCGAGGCCGGGCGGTATTTGACGCCCTTGAGCGCCAGCGGCACGAGGGCAATCAGGATCAGCGCGTTGAAGATGATAGCCGATAAAACGGCGCTTTGCGGGCTGCCGAGGCGCATGACGTTGAGTGCGCCGAGCGCCGGATAAATGCCGAGGAACAAGGCCGGGATGATGGCGAAATACTTAGCCACGTCGTTGGCGATGGAAAAGGTCGTCAGTGCGCCGCGGCTCATCAGCAATTGTTTGCCGATCATCACTACCTCGATCAATTTGGTCGGATTGCTGTCGAGGTCGATCATGTTACCGGCCTCGCGCGCGGCCATGGTGCCGGTGTTCATGGCGACGCCGACATCGGCCTGCGCCAGCGCCGGCGCGTCGTTGGAGCCGTCGCCGCACATGGCGATCAGTTTGCCGTCGGCTTGCTCGTGGCGGATCAGTTCGAGTTTTTTTTCGGGCGACGCCTCGGCGAGGAAATCGTCGACCCCGGCTTCCGCCGCGATCGCCGCCGCCGTGAGCGCGTTGTCGCCGGTAATCATCACGGTGCGGATGCCCATGCGCCGCAGGGTGGCAAAACGTTCGCGGATGCCGGCCTTGATGATGTCCTTCAAATGCACGACGCCGAGCAATTGCTTGTTGCGCGCGACCAAAAGCGGCGTGCCGCCGGTCTTGGCTACTCGCTCGATGGCGCGGTTAATCGCGGCGCCCGGTTGCTGGCCGGTCAGTTTCAGGATCGCATCGGGCGCGCCTTTCCTGATCGCGATACCGCCGGCATCGACGCCGCTCATACGCGTGGTGGCGCTGAAGGGGATGAATTCCATGTCGGGCGTGCTGCGCGTGGCGGCCTTCCAGCCGAATCGTTCCTCGGCCAGCCGCACGATGGATTTGCCTTCCGGCGTTTCGTCGGTGAGGGACGACAACATCGCGGCTTCCGCCAGGTTTTCCTCGGATGCGCCGGCGACCGGCAGGAATTCGCTAGCCATGCGGTTGCCGAGCGTGATGGTGCCGGTCTTGTCGAGCAACAGGACATCGATGTCGCCGGCGGCCTCGACCGCGCGGCCCGATTTGGCCACCACGTTGAAAGCCACAAGGCGATCCATGCCGGCGATGCCGATGGCCGACAAGAGGCCGCCGATAGTGGTGGGGATCAGCGTGACAAACAGGGCGATCAGGTCGATCACCGGGACCATTTTTCCCGAATAGGCTGCCATGCCTTGCAGCGTCACGCAGACGATAAGGAAAATCAGCGTTAGGCCGATCAGAAGGATATTGAGAGCGATTTCGTTGGGCGTCTTCTGGCGCTTGGCGCCTTCCACGAGCCCGATCATGCGGTCGAGGAAGCTTTCGCCGGGATTGACGCGGATCTCGATCACCACGCGATCCGATACCACCCGCGTGCCGCCGGTGACGGCCGAACGGTCGCCGCCGGACTCGCGGATGACCGGCGCGGATTCGCCGGTAATGGCGGATTCATCGACCGTGGCAATTCCTTTGACCACATCGCCGTCGCCGGGAATGGTGTCGCCGGTCTCGGCCAGCACCAGGTCGCCGGCGCGCAATTGGGCGGCCGGCACCAGCTTGAAATCCTCGCCGTCCTTGGTGGCCAGTTTCTTGGCCATGGTCTCGGTCTTGGTGCGGCGCATGCTGTCGGCCTGCGCCTTGCCGCGCCCCTCCGCCAAGGCTTCGGCGAAATTGGCGAACAGCACCGTGAACCATAGCCACAGCGCAATTTGCAAGCTGAAGGCAAACGCCGCGTCGTGCAACCCTTGCTCGCACGCGATTACCGTCGCGGCGAAACCGGCGACGCCGACCGTGAACATAACCGGGTTGCGGATCAATTGGCGCGGATCGAGTTTGCCGATGGCGTTGAGCGCCGCCTCGCCGATCAGGGCGGAATCGAGCAGGGCGCCGCGGCGGGCGCGTCTTTTGCGGAGGCGGGCCTTGCCGTCCATCTCAAAGCCCCGCCGGGTGGAGCATGAAATGCTCGGCGATGGGGCCCAAGGCCAAAGCCGGGAAATAGGTCAGGCCGCCGAACATAACGATGACGCCGGTTAAAAGCACGACGAACATCAAGCCGTGGGTTGGGAAGGTGCCGGGCGAAGCTGGCACGGTCTTTTTGGCCGCCAGCGAGCCGGCGATGGCCAGCACTGGCAGGATCACGCCAAAACGGCCGAGCAAAAACACGATGCCGAGCGCGATGTTTTGATAATTGGTATCGGCATTGAAGCCGGCGAAATCCGAGCCGTTGTTGCCGGCCGCCGAGGCATAGGCGTAAAGCGCCTGCGTAAGGCCGTGTGGCTGCGCGGCAGTGATCGATGCGGCGGCGGCCGGGAGCAAAAGGCCCGGTACGCCAAAACCCAGAACGCAGAGCGGATAAAGCAGCATCGCAAATACGGCGAGCTTGATCTCGTAAGCCTCGATCTTCTTACCGAGATATTCCGGCGTGCGCCCGACCATCAACCCGGCGATGAAAACGGTCAGCAGCACGTAAATCAGGATGCCGTAAAGCCCACATCCGACGCCGCCATAAATCACTTCACCGACCAGCATGTTGAACAGCGGCACGAGGCCGCCGAACGGCGTGAAGCTGTCATGCATGGCATTGACCGAGCCGTTGGAGGTCGCGGTGGTCAAGGTCGCCCACAGGGCCGAATTCATGATGCCGAAACGGTCTTCCTTGCCTTCCATGTTGCCGCCGGGATTGGTGGCGCTGATGGTTTGATCGATTCCCAAAGCGGCGAAGTGCGGGTTGCCCTGTGCCTCGCTTGCCCAACAAAAGGCGAACAGCGCGAGGAACAAAATCGTCATGCAGGCCAAGAGAGCGCGGCCCTGCCGCTTGTCGCCGACCATGCGGCCGAACATGACGACGAACGCGGCGGCGATGGCGACGATGCTTATCAGTTCGAGAAAATTACTGAACGGAGTCGGGTTTTCGTAGGGATGCGCGCCGTTGGCATTGAAAAAGCCGCCGCCATTGGTGCCGAGCTCCTTGATCGCGACCTGCGAGGCGACCGGGCCTTGGGCGATAAGCTGCTTCACATGTCCGAGCGTGGTCGCTTCTACATAAGGCTTGAGATTCATCGGTACACCCTGCCAGACAAGGACGAGGGCGAACACAAAAGCCAGCGGCAACAGCACATAAAGCACCGCGCGCGTGCAATCGACATAGAAGTTGCCAAGCGTGCGGGTTTCCTTGCGCACGAAGCCGCGAATGACGGCGACGGCCACGGCCATGCCGGTGGCGGCAGAGAGGAAATTCTGCACGCCGAGGCCCAACATCTGGCTGAAATAACTCAGCGTGGTTTCGGGCGCATAGGATTGCCAGTCGGTGTTGGTCGTGAAACTGGCGGCGATGTTGAAGGCCAGCAGTTTCGGCAAGGCCGGCAGGCGCTGCGGGTTCCACGGCAGCCTGTCCTGAAAAACCAGGATCAGGAACAAAACCGCCATGCCGAGAATATTGAACAACAGGACCGCGCCGGCATAAGCGCTCCATGTTTGTTCCCGATCCGCGCGCAGCCCGGCGATTTTGTAAATCAGCCTCTCGAAAGGCCCGACGATCTTGCCGAGCCATACCGGCTGGCCGCTGAACACGCGCGTCATATAGGCACCGAGCGGCCATACGACGGCGACGGCCGCGCCGGCGAACAAAAGGAATTGCAGAAGATCGGCAAGGCGCATGGAGGGGGATCAGAATTCTTCCGGGTGGATGAGGGCGAAGACCAGATAGGCGGCCAGCCCCAACGCCGTTACACCGCCCACATAAAGCTCGAAGAGCATCGGGACCTCACTTCGGCGGAAGACTGTCCGCAGCCACGTGAAACTTTGCGCATTGTGAATGATCCGCGAATCCCGCGCAACACATACGGCCGGAAAAGCCCGCAAAATCCGGGCTTTCTCCGGCCTTGGCGAGGGCTTTGCCGTTGTGCTAATGAATGGCTCCCTCCTTTCGCTTTCGAAACCATCCCCTGTTATGCATTCGTCGCCGCACGCCACGCCGCAAGCCTTCGGCCGGGCCGCCAACGATCGCCGTCCGCCGCCGCGCGCGATCCCGCTGATGGCGTGGACGTCGCCGCGCCGCCGCGCGCGGCTGTGGCCGGCGCTTGGCTTTGCGGCCTTGTGCGGCGTGGCAATGATGGCGGGCGCGTGGTGGTTTGCGCGTGGCGTTTCGTTGGATTATGCCATGATCGCGCAATGGACGCCGCCGCCAGCCCAATCCATCGCCGCCGATACCTATGATGGCCCGATCTGGCCGTTGCCGGACGATGTCGTGGTGCCGGCGCCGGCTGTGCCGTCGTCCATCAAGGCGGCATCGTTACCCGCAAACGACGATCCCGGCATCGCCATCCCGGCATGGCGCCTCGCGCCGCCGCCGTTGCCGGTCGATGTGGCGACGGCGATGGCCGGCGACCCGGACGTGGCGCTGGTCGCCAAGGACCTTGCCGGCGTGCCGGCCTTGCGGCGCCGTCCCGTGCCGCATGATGCGGCGTTGGCGGCGGTGCCTGATCGCGGCGCGCGCATCACGGTCGAGAATGCCGGCGATGCCGCCGCGGCCCGGTTGCTGGAGGATGCGCGCACGTTGCTGCAATCCGGCGACAATCGCGCTGCCGTCGTCCTCTATGATTACGTCCTGGCCCACGACCAAACCACCCGCGCGGCGCTGGCCGGCAAGGCTTATGCGCTGGCCGGCGAAGGCGATGACGCCGCCGCCGCCGCCGCTGATCGCCGCCGCCTTGCCATGGCGCCGGCCGATCAAGCCGCGCGCGCCGATCTTGCCGTGCATCTCGGCGCGTGGGGATCGTCAGAAGCGCAACGCGAATTGACGCGCATGGCAAATGCACAGCCCGGCTTCGCGCCGGCCGAGGATGCACTTGCCCGCCTTCTGACTCGAAAGAATGATACCAACGACGCGCTGATCTACGCGCAACGCGCGGCGGCGGATGCGCCGGGCGACCCGGTCTATCGCCTCGATGATGCCGTCTTGCTCGATCGGCTCGGCCGTGGCGGCCAAGCCATCGCGGCTTATCGGCAGGTACTCAGCGCCGCCGCCGCTTATAAGGACGGCGCTGCGGGTGCCTTGCCGTTCTCGCCCGTGGCGATTCGCCAGCGGCTGGCTTATCTCGACGCGACGGCGGCGGCGCCGTGAGCCGCCCCGGTTAGCGGCTGCCTTCGACGATTTTTCCGGTCGCAATCTGATAAGTTTGATGCGCGCGCAAACTTATGGTGCGTGGTGGCCCGCTCTGTGGCGTCCACATAAGCCGGACGAGGTCCGGCGCGACGCCGAGAATGCGCAGATCGGGCCGCGCCGCCGTCACCGGCGTCCAGCATGCCCCTTGCAGCCATACGCTCCAGTCGTTCGGTCCGTAATAAATCACCGCACCGAGCGAGAGATCGGCAGCAGCGGTTTCCGCGCCGCCGCTTGCCGCCAGCGCTGCGATTTGCGCGGTTTCGGCCGGCGTGAAAAAGAGCGATACGGCCGGCGGGCCTTGAGGCGGCGCGGCCAGGGCTGGCGGAACCGGTTCCGCCAGCATCGCCGCCACGATGATTGCGCACAAAAGCGTTTTCATGGCGTCCCTGCCAGCACCGTGCGCGCGCCGTTCGATAGCCATGCGAGCGTCGCCGTAAAACGCAGGTTGACGGCGCCGAGTGGCGTGTTTGCGCCGCCGATGCGGGTCAACGAAAAGGCCCGCACCCGCACGCGTCCCGGCAGGATTTTCTGGATACGGACGATAAAAGCGGAGGCGTCGGTGTCGAGCGGCGCGTCGGCCGCCAGCCGGATCGAACAGCGCGCCAGTTTTTGGCGCAGGCCGCTATCCGTGACGGTGACCGGATGCTCGGCGCCGATGGTGTAGGTAAAATGGCGCAGGCCCGATGCCGCCGCCGCCCGTTCGAGTTGCGCCGCCGCCTGCAGCCGATCGACCGGCGCCAGCATCCGCGCCGCGCCGGCGGCGTCGATCTGGCCGCTCAGCTTGCGCGCCAGCGCCGCGTCGCTTTGCAATTGCCGCAAATTTTTCGCGGCTTGCGCGCGCTGCGTCTCGAGGGCGGGCAGGCGTTGCGCCGCCGAGGTTTGCAGAATTCGCGCGAGCGGGCCGCTGCCGAACGCAATCGTCAACGCCAGCGCCACAAGCGCGAGCCACGGAACATGCGGGCGCGGGGCGTTCATGGCGTTGCCTTCTGGATCATGAAGGCGGCGGTGAAATCGCCCGGAGCATCCGCGCCCGTTTTTCCGTCGTTGGACAAGGTTTCCTGCGGCAGGGCCGGGAACGGAAAACGCGTGACCGCGACCGTATAGCCCGGCAGCGTCGTCGCCAATGCCGTCGCCACATGCTGGAAACCGGCGACGATCGCGTCTTTCGAAGCCGTGGCATCGAGGGCCGGCACGAGGCACAGGTCGATGGCCAGAATTTCGCCGGCGGGCCGATCCTTTTTTGCCTTATCGTTTTCGGCTTCCTGCGCGCTTTCATAGCGCCAGTCGAGCCTGACGAGCCGCGCCGTGCCGCCGAGCCCCCGCGCCAGCGCCGCCAGTAACGGCCACGGCGCAGGCTGCGGCGCGGCGAACAGGCGCTTGCGTTCGAGGGCCGCGCGCAGCCGTCCCAATGGCGCGGTAACGGAGCCGGTTGCCGCCTGTTCCTCGGCTAGTTCATGTCGCAGTGCGGCCAGCTCGTAGGCCGCGCGGCGGCTCTTGAAAATGGTGGCGAAGGCGTCATGCGTTTGCCAGCCGCCTAGGACAAGGGCGAGCAGCAAGGCGGCGACGGCGGCGCGCCAGCCCCAGCGCCGGATCAAAACGCCTTGCCGCGCCGCCCGCCGGTCCGGCGTCATCAGCGGCATAAGGAGTTTTTTCCTGCGGGCGAACCAGCCGACGAACAGCGCGTCGCCGAACGGATCGCCGTCTTCCGGAAAGAAAGGCAGGTCGAGTTGCAAGGCGGCCGCGCGCGGCGAAAGAATATTCAGGGTGCCGAGTGGGGGAGCGGCCTTGCGCAGCGCGTCGTGCAGGAACGGCGGCGCGAGGATCGCGGCCGCCAATTGGCGGCTATCGCTTAAACCGAGGCGGCCGAGATAGCCGAGCGTCGCGCGCAGGTCGCGCACGACCGATTGCGCAATTTCGCCGGTGCCCGCATCAGGCGGCACGGACGGCGTCAGGCGTGTGAAAACCAGCTTGCCGTCGCGCGCGACGATCTGGCGAACGCCGCCGGCCTGCTGGCGGCTCAAAAGCAGGCTCCAGCCGTTTTCCGCCGGCGCGAGGCGCGCGGCAAGATCGGCCGCTTCGACCGGTAAGAGAGCGAAGCGTGGCGCCGCCGCGCCCGGCCGCTCCAAACGCTGAAGCCATGCCGAGAGCGGGCCGTTGTTGCCGACGCCGGCCAGCAGCACGCGCCCGCCGCCCTGCACCAGGTGCGCGCGCAAAAAGGCGTCGGGAAAAGCTTGCTGCAAACGGCGCTTGATCAAGGCGGCGCGGTCGAACGGATTGAGGCGCGGCAAGGTGTCGATGCGGAAATCCTGCTCCAGCGTGTCGATCAGCAACGCGACCGGCACTTGCGGATAACGCGCGAGCAGCGCGTGAATGGCGTTGACGCCGTGTTCGTTGCCCGTGCGGGTGAAAAAGGGCGGCGGCGCGGCGGCGATCCGGTAAGGCGTACATAAGATTCCTTCGTCGCCGAGCAACAAAATAAATTGCGCCGGGGAGCGCTTCGCGAACGGCAGGATCATCTCAATAGCCCCCCGACGCGGTGATCCTGGCGAGATTGCCGTAAATCGGCCCCAGCACCGCCAGCACCACCCATACCAGAATCAAGCCGATCATCAGCGTCAGCGCCGGTTCGATCGCGCCGATCAATCGTTCGGTGACATCCGTCACTTCGCGGTCGTAAGCGGATGCGATATGGCCGAGCGCCTTGCCGAGCCGCCCGCTTTGCTCGCCGGTGCGCAACAGCCGCGCGGCGAAGGGTGGAAACAGGTTTTCCATCGCCGCCGACAGCGCGCGGCCGGCCTGCACCTGCCGCTCGGCGTCTCCGAGCGCGGCTTCGAGGGCCTTGTTGCCGAGTGCCGCCTTGGCCGCGCGCAGGCTGGCCGGCACGCCGAGCCCGCTTTGGAACAAAATGGCGAAGCTGTGGGTAAAACGCGCGAGGGCCAGTTTGCGCAGGGCCGGGCCGAGCAGCGGCAGGCGCAAAAGCGCGCTGTCGAGCGTGCACGCCACGGCTTGCGAGTGCTTGCGCGCAATTGCCAGCGCGGCAATCATACCGGCGATGGCGAGGCCCGCGATCCACCAGCCTTCGACGACGATTTGCGAAACCGCGATCAAGACGCGGGTCGCTAGCGGCAACCGGTTGTGGAAAGTCTTGAGGAACTGGATCACCTCCGGCACCACCATGATCATCATGAAAACGACCACGCCGATGGCGACCGCGAACAAAAACAGCGGATAGCGCAGCGCGCGACGCAATTGCTCGGCCGTGCGGGCGCGGGTTTCGGCGTAGCGCGCGAGATGGGCGAAGGTTTTTTCGAGATCGCCGCTTTTCTCGCCGGCGGCGAGAATGGCGACGAAAATATCGGGAAACAGGCGCGGATGACGGGCGAAGGCGGCCGAGATCATCGATCCATGCCGCACCTCGCGCGCGACGTCGGCCAGAGCCTCGCGCAACGCCGGCGACGCCGCCGCGCTTTCGAGATCGGAAAGCGCGGCGGCGAAGGAAATGCCGGCCGCCAGCAGATCGCTCATTTGCAGGCAAAAACCGGCCAGCGCCCGCGGCTCCGAACGGATTTCGAGGCGCGGATAAAAACGCGCACGCGGCGCGAGCGTTTCGTTTTTCGCGCGCGCCGCGATCAGTTCGAGCCCGGCGGCGTTAAGATGCTGCGCCAACTCGCTTTCGTTGGCGGCGACGAGGCGCCCCTTGGCGATGCCGCCCGCGGCGCGCACGGCGCGATAGCGATAGGCGGGCATCAGCCGATCCCCGTCACATCGATCGCGCGGCGCAAACTGTCGAGCGCAATCGTGCCGGCGAGAACCTTTTGCATGCCGTCCTCGGCCATGCCGCGGAATCCTTCGCCGCGCGCGGCCTGCATGATCTCGCCGCGCCCGGCGTCGCGGGCGATCAATTCGTCGAGCGCCGGCGCGATGCGCAGCACTTCGGCGACCGCGATGCGCCCCTTATGGCCGCTGCCGTTGCATTGCGCGCAACCGACGGCTTCATAAATGACGGGCGCGGCCGGTGCCGGCCCGAGATAGGCGCTTTGCGTTTCGGCGAAACCCGGCGCCCGATGCGTGGCCGAAGCCGGTGTTTCAATGCCCGTGTTCGGCGCGAAGGTGCTGAGGATTTTTTGCTCCTCCTCATTGGCCGCGCGCGGACGCTTGCAATGTGGACAGAGGCAGCGCACGAGGCGCTGGCCGACGATGCCGCTCAGGTTTCCCTGTAGCGCGCGCGGGCCGAGGCCGAGATCGTAAAGGCGCGGCAAGGCGCCGGCCGCGTCGTTGCAATGCAGGGTCGAAAACACCTGATGGCCGGTCATGGCGGCGCGCAGCGCCATTTGCGCGGTGTCGGGATCGCGCACCTCGCCGATGAAGATGATGTCGGGATCTTGCCGCAAAATTCCGCGTACGCCTTCGGCAAAAGTCAGGCCTTGCGCTTCGGCAACGGCGGTCTGGCGGATCAGGCTCAACTGGTATTCGACCGGCTCTTCGAGGGTCATGATGTTGACCTCGACGGTGCTGATTTTGGCCAGCATCGAATAAAGCGTGGTGGTCTTGCCGCAGCCGGTGGGGCCGGTAACGAGGACGATGCCTTCGGGCCGTTCCAGCATGCGGCCAAGTTCCTTGAGCGCCGCGCCGCCGAAACCGAGTTGCTCAAGCGGCACCAGCGCGCGGCGATGATCGAGCACCCTCACGGTGATATTCTCGCCCTGCACGGTTGGCATCACGGCGATGCGGAAATCGATCTCCGCGCCGTTGATCGAAAGGCGGAAACGCCCGTCCTGCAGGCTGCGCTGGTCGGCGATGTTGAGCCCGCCCATGATCTTGAGCCGGTGCGAAAGCTCCGGCCAATGGGTGCGATGAATGGCGCGGACTTGGGTTAGCACCCCGTCGATGCGGTAACGCAAGCGCACGAAGCTGTTTTCCGGCTCGAAATGCAGGTCCGAGGCGCCGCGCCGCGCGGCGTCGGCCAAAAGCGTGTTGACGAGCCGCACGACCGGGTGTTGCCACGCCTCTTCGCCCTCGGCGCTTTCGCCGGTTTCAAGTTCTTTCAGAATGTCGTTGATCGAGGCGGCCGCGCGGTCGGCGTGGTCGAGCAACGCCATGATGTCGGCGGCGGCCGCGACCAGCGGCACGATCTCGACGCGGCGCGGGAAATAGCGGCGCATTTCGTCGATTGCCGTCACGTCATAGGGATCGGCCATTGCCAGTTCGAGCGTGTCGCCCTTAAGGCGCGCCGGCACCGCGCGGCAACGGCGCGCCACGGCTTCCGGCACTTTTTCCATGAGATCAGGATCGGGCGGCGTCTTGCGCAAATCGATGCGCCGCCGGCCGGTGCGCTCCGCCAAGACGCCGGCCAGGTCGTCCTCGCCGAGAAAGCCGAGTTCGACGAGGGTGAGGCCCAGCATATGGCCGCCGCGCCGTTGCTCGTGCAGGGCAATCCGCAATTGATCCGGCGTGACGAGGCCGAGCTCGACCAGCCGCGCGCCCAGCGTATCGGCGACGGCCGGCGTTTCGCCGGGTGTTTCGTCGGCGACGAGGCGCAGATTGCTGGCCATCGCGTGCCTCCTCACCACACCGTTTGGCAACTGCCGTTGCCGAACATGCTTAAAAGCGTGTTGCGGTCGGCATAGGCCAGCAGGTCGTCATAAGGGTCGCCGCCGCCGACCGTGATCGGCGCATCGACGAATTGCGTGGTGCCGGCGGCGTTGCAGCGCGTGAAGCCTTCACTCGCCGAACAGGCCGGCATCGAAGAAGGAAACGGCAGTTGCGCGCCGTTGGTGCCGGTCAGGTTGACGCTGGCGGAAAAGGAACCGTAACCCTGCGCGCCGTAACTGACGAAAATAACGGCGGTTTGCTGGGGATTGGCATTGCCGGGCGTCGTCACGTCGATGCGCCCCGCGGCGGCAAGTCCTGTGCGGCACAGGCCTTTCTGGCTGGCGCCTTGCAATCTGCAGCTTGCCGTCACCGGCGATGCGGCGAGATCGGCGGCGGTGCAGGGCGCGAAGGGCGGCACGACGCCCACCGGATTCGCGCTGTTGGCGGGATTAACGGTCAAGGCCGGGTCGACCCGCATCGTAATCCAGTGGCCCCAGCCGTCGCGCGCGGCTTCGGCCGGCAGGCCCAGCGACATGAACGGCGCGATGCCTTCCGGCGCTGCGCAGGCGCCGCAGGCGGCCGGTGACGCGCTGCCGTCACCGCGCACGCGGCCGAAGCCCGATCCTATCGTGCTGGCTGGCGTCGGGCAGGGCAGGCATCCGTTGGCCTCTGCGTAAGCCGCCGTCGCGCGCATGAGGCTGTTCAGGTTGCTTTGGGTCAGCGTACGCTGACCGCTCATGCGCAGGGCGGTGAGAGCCGGGAAGACCGCGAGGACGATAAGCCCAATTACGATCAGCACCACCGCCATTTCGACCAGGGTGAAGCCTTCAGAAGGCAGAAGGCAGGGATCGGGTATCAGAAAAATAAGGGCTGCCTTCTGATACCTGTATTCCGTCATCTGACTCACATCCTGATGCACATCGTATAAGTCTCGGCCGCGCCGTAATTGGCGGCGACGGTGCCGCTGGTGGCCTCGCCGACCGCGCCGGTCGCGGCCATCGCCTGGATCGCGCCCGCGTTGCTGTTGCCGTCGTCGAGCCGCGTGTCGATCGCCTGCGCCGCCGCCGCCGGCACGTCGTTGAGGCACAGCACGGTGGTGGTGAAGACGCCGCCGAACGCGCCATTCTGGAAGCCATAGATACCGTCGAAGGGATTGGGCGGCTGGGCGGTAATCGGCACCTGGTTCTTGACGAGGCTGGCGGCGCGCAGATCGGCCCATACGAGGCGGCTTTCGTCGGTCGCGGTCGCGGAATCGAAAGTGCCTTGCAGGGTGCCGTCGCCGTTGCCGTTGGCCGGCGCCACGTTGAGGAAACGCGTCACGGCGCTGGCGTCGTCGCCCGGCAAGGCGCCGAAATTCTGCTGATAAGTCTGGAACTGCGCTTCGTAGGCCTGGACGTCGTTGAGCGCGCGGGTGATGCGGGCGTTCTGGATGATCTGCTGGCCGGTCAAGACGCCGCCGATGATAAGGCCGATGATGACGAGGACGATTGACAGTTCCACCAGCGTGAATCCGGCGGCGCGGCGAAGGGATCGGTTGCGCATGGCTTGGGTCCTCGGGGCTAGGGGGTGGGAAAGGCCAATTCGGGTTTTTTATCGGCTAACTTCGATTCTCGAACTTTCGGTTTCTTTTCGCTCCATGCCGCCGGCACCGGTAGCGGCAAGGGACGCGGATCGTTGCTGTAATCGGCGTAGAGCGCGCGGTCGGCGCCGTCGGGCGACGGGCCGCCGTTGGTGATGGTCGCGCGCAAAAGGATCACCAGCTCGGTGGTGTCGCCGGCGTCGTCGCGGCTTTTGGCCAGATTGCCGATCACCGGCAGCGTGTCGAACGGCGGCACGCCGGCGTCGGTGTTGATCGAGCTATCCTGCATCAAGCCGCCCATGACGGCGATCTGGCCGGAATGAAGTTGCAGGACCGAATCCATCTCGCGCACCGCCAGCACAGGAATCTGCGATTCGACCGGGTTGGTGACGCCCGCCTGTGCAGCGTTGAGGCCGATGGAGGGATCGTCCACTTCGCTGACGACGCGCGAGATGGTGGGGCGCAGCGTCATGGTCACGAGGTCGTGGGCGGGATCGATCGAGGGTTGCACTGTCATCACGAGTCCGACCGGCACCGTGCGCGGCGTGCTGGTATAGACCGGCGTCGTCGTCACGGCCGAACCGTTGGCGTTGGTCACGGTGGTGAATTGTGCCTGCGTGACGAAATAGACCTGATTGGTCGCCACTTTCAGCACCGCCGTCTGGTTGTTCAGCACCGTCAGGCGCGGCGCCGAGAGGACGCGCGTGGTGCCGAAGCTGCGCACCAAATTGATGATGTCGGCGAAATGCGCGTCGTTGATCGAGGCGGTGAAGACCCCGTTGGTGGCGGTGGTCGCGGTGGTGAAAGGTGCGCCGACGGCGGCCGGGCCGAAGCGCGCGGCGGCGTTGAAGGCGCCGCCGAACAGGGTGCGCCAGTCGATGCCGCTCTGGAAGCTGTCGTTAAGCTCGACCTCGATGATGCGCGCGTCGATCAGTACCTGCGCATAGGCTTTGCGGCGCAACGCCTTGACATAGGCGGCGACCGCGCCTTGCTGGCGGTCGTTGCCATAGACCGTGACCATGCCGGCCTGCTGGTCGATGCTGAAGCTGGCCTTGTCCGCGCCCTTGGCGTTTTGGCCGGTCGAGGACAGGATTTGCGCCAGCGAGGCCTTGACCTCGTCCCAGAAATCGGCATCCGAGGTGCCGGAAATGCGCGAGGTCGAGTTGTTCCCGGTGCCGGCGATGCCGTTCGCGCCGCTGCCGCCGAAAGAGCCGTTGACGCCGCCGGTGCCGTTGCCGACATCGACGTCGAACACGTTGGTGGCGATCGAGGTTTCGCTGGTGGTCTTGCGCGTAAGGCTCAGATAGCTGAGCTGATAGGTTTTCTCATACGGATCGTCGGGCTCGATATGGATAAAGTTGCCGTCCATTTCGATGCGCAGGCCGGCTAGGTCGCAAATATGGTGCAAAACCCGGTCGAAAGACTGGTCGTTGGCGGTAAAAATGACGCCGCCCTTGACGCGTGGATCGAGTTCGAGATTGACTCCCGCTTCGCGTGCCAATTGGATCAGCACGTTACGCAGCGGCACGCTGTCGGTGACGCTGACGCTTACCAGTTTATTATGCCCGGGCAGCGGCTTCGGCAACGTCCCGGTTTCGATCGGCATCGGCGGGATCGGTGGCGCTTCCTTTTGCTGTTTTTGGGCCTTGAGCGCCAGTGCCTCGCGTTTTCGCAAGGCGAGATAGTCGGCGCGCGTGAGGCCACCCGACGGATCGATCTGGTTGCCGCCCGGAAACATGCTCCCCGAGCAGCCCTGCAAAGCAGTCAAGGCAGCCGCGAGAAGCAACACGGAAAGAGCGTGTGCTGGCTTCATGGCAATAATATCGAATGCGAAAGGAAGCCCTTGGAAGAAGGGCTGGGAGGCAGGGCACACGAACGTGTGCGGCGGTTTTATGTCTACTTGCGGTTGAAAAGTCAAAGGCTACTTTCGCAACCTCCGGTAAGTTAATGAAACTTATGAGTATTTAACTCTTTCGAAATAGAGGCCGTGCGGCGGCGCGGTCGGGCCGCCCTTGCGGCGGTCGTGCGCTTCGAAGGCGGCCTTGAAATCCGCCGGCGTCCATTGCCCGCCGCCGACCAGAACGAGGGTGCCGACCATGTTGCGGACTTGATGATAAAGGAACGAACGTGCCTCGGCCTCGAAAAAAATGCTATCGCCGTCTTGCGCGACGTTAAGGACATCGAGCGTTTTGAGCGGCGAATTGGATTGGCAATTGTGCGCGCGGAAGGTCGAAAAATCGTGATGGCCGATCAGGGTTTGCGCGGCTTCGTGCATGGCTGCGACGTCGAGCGGCTTCGGCACGTGCCATGCATAATCGGCCTCAAGCGCCAAGGGGGCGCGGCGGTTGACGATGCGATAGCGATAGCGGCGCGATTTGGCGCTAAAGCGCGCGTGGAAATCCGCCGCCACCGCTTCCGCTTCCAGCACCGCGACGCGATGCGGCCTGACGTGGAAATTGACCGCGTCGCGCACGGTGTCGGTGGTCGCGTCCTTGGCCAAGTCACAATGTGCACCCTGCGCCAGCGCATGCACGCCGGCATCGGTGCGGCCGGCAACATGCAGCGTGATGTCCTCGCCGGAAAATTTTTTGAAAGCATCTTCCAGAACCTGCTGCACCGACACATCATGCGCCTGCCGTTGCCAGCCGCAAAAGCCGGTGCCGTCATATTCGAGCGTCAGTTTCCAGCGCGTCACAAGATTTGGCCTTCGGCAAGCCGCGCGCCGCGCAGGAAAGACGCGCCATCCGTGGCGCTCTTGCCCGCGCGCTGGACAGTGACGAGGCGCAAGGCGTCCTTGCCGCAGGCGACGGTAAAATCATCGGCGAGCAAGGTGCCGGCCGCGCCTTTTGCACCCGCCACCATCTCCGCCGCCAGCACTTTCACCGATTCGTCGCCCAGCATAAAGAAAGCACCGGGCCACGGCTGCAGGGCGCGGATTTGCCGCTCGATGTCGGCGGCCGGCTTCGTCCAGTCGATGCGTCCGTCCTCGCGCGTGAGTTTGGCCGCGTAGGTGATGCCTTCTTGCGGCTGCGGCTTTGGCGTAATGGCTCCGGCGGCCAATCCATCGAGCGCCTCGACGATCATCCGCGCGCCCATGACAGCGAGTTCATCATCGAGTGTTTCGGCGGTCGCCGCCGGGGCGACCGGAATTTTTTCCTGCAACAGCATCGGGCCGCTATCGAGCCCTTCTTCAAGCTGCATGATGGTGACGCCGGTTTCCCTGTCGCCGGCCAGGAGCGCGCGCTTGATCGGCGCGGCGCCGCGCCAGCGCGGCAACAAGGAGGGGTGAATATTGAGGCAACCGAATTTGGGCGCCACCAGGATCGGCAAAGGCAGGATCAGGCTATAGACCGCGATCACCGCGATATCGAGCTTTAAACCGGCGAAAATTTTTTGTTCTTCCGCATCGCGCAGGGTCTTGGGCGTCCGAACGGCAAGTCCCATGTCCTCGGCGGCGATTTGCACGGCGGATTTTTGCATATGCTGGCCGCGCCCGGCCGGTTTTGGCGGCGGCGCATAAACCATGACGATGTCGTGGCCGGCGTCTTTCAGCGTGCGCAAAGCCGCGACGGCGAAAGCCGGTGTGCCCATGAAGGCGAGGCGGAGCTTGGCGCGAGGTTGCATGGAATTCTGCTACCACGCTTTCGCTGCAACGTCATCTCAAACGATTTTACAACAGATGCTCGTCGCCCTCGCGGTGGGCCTTTTCGACCTTTTTGGCGATCATGTCGCGCTTCAATTTCGACAGGTAGTCGATGAACAGCACGCCGTTCAAATGGTCGATCTCATGCTGGATGCATTGGCTGAGCAAATCCCCGGCCTCCAGTTCCTGCTTCTTGCCGTGGATGTCGAGAAAATTCACGCGGATGCGTTTGGGGCGCGTAATATCGGCATACTGGTCCGGGATCGACAGGCAGCCTTCGTTATAGGTGAACGTCTCGCCCGGATCGCGCCAGCTGATTTCGGGGTTGGCCATAAGGAGCGCTTGCGTGCCGTTGCGGCTTTCGGAAATATCGACCGCGATGACGCGTTCCAACGCCCCCACCTGGTTGGAGGCAAGCCCGATGCCGTGGCCTTTGTACATGCTTTCCAGCAAGTCCTCCATGAATTGCGCGACGCGCTTGTCGACCGAAGCGACCGGCCGCGCGGTCTCGCGCAGGACCGGATCGGGGATGATGCGGATGGGGATTTGGCTCACGAATACTATATTTGCATATATTGATTAATTTTCAAGGCACCGAGCCTGCGCCTAAAAGCAAGGAAACGAAATACTTTCATGCTTTTTCTGTTACGGTCAAAACGTGATGGCAATTTATTTATAGCAAGCCGGAAAGATATTCCATGCCTAAAATCAGGTCTCGCAATAATAAACGTCGCTTGTGGATTATCTATCGTGCGCAGAAATATGCCATGCAAGACTCCCGGAAAGCGCCGACCATTTCCGAGATGAGGGCGGCCGCGCGCGATTTTGCCGCGACATTCCATGGGCGGCAATCACGCCGGGGTCTTCAATTTTTCAAAAAGATCAAGCCACGTCCTGTTTCGCATCCTCGTTGACGACAAGGTTAAGCGCACGCGGCTGCAAATCGACCGGTTCCAAACCCTCCGGCAAAGCCTTGCCGTCCTTGCCGGCGCCGAATTCGGCGAGGCGGCGTGCTTTGCCCAGCACGTTGCGCTCGAAACTGCCGATCATTTTGTTATAGCTGTCCAGGCTGCCGGCCAATTTGCCCCCCAGCGCGCCGATATGGTCGGTCATGGTCGCAAGGGCGCCATATAATTCCCCGCCCAGTGTTGCGATGCGGCGCACATTCTCATTCAGGCTTTCCTGCCGCCAGCCATAGGCGACTGCCCGCAAAAGGCCGATCAGGGTCATCGGCGTGGCCAACAGGACTTTTTGTGCGATACTGAAATCGACCAGCTCGGGATCGCATTCGAGAGCGGCGCTGAGAAAATGATCGCCGGGCATGAAGAGAACCACGAATTC
>DATKSH010000270.1:0-2285 GCA_035531735.1 Alphaproteobacteria bacterium | reverse complement strand
CCGCGCTCGAACGCCAGCCAATGGCCCATCGCCACGTCATCGACATGCACGATATTAAGCCCCGTATCGACATAAGCGGGGATCAGTCCCTTGACCGCTTCGGTGATGATGCGGCCGGTCGGTGTCGGCTTGATGTCGCGTGGGCCGATGGGCGTCGAGGGATTGACGATGACCGTCGGCAGATTGTAGTGGCGCACCATGCGGCTCACTTCCTGCTCGGCGAGGAATTTGGAGCGTTTGTAGGCACCGATCATGTCGGCGAAAGCGACCGGGGTCGCTTCGTCGGCCGGTGTGCCGTTACGATTGAGGCCGAGGGTGGCGACTGAACTGGTATAGACGATGCGCTTGATGCCGGCCGCAAGCGCCGCTTCCATCAGCGCATGGGTACCATCCACGTTGGTGCGATGCATGGCGGCGGGATCGGGCACCCAGATGCGGTAGTCGGCCGCGACATGGAACAGGGCGTCACAGCCCTTCAGCGCCGCGCGCCAGGATTCCGGCTTGGCGAGATCGCCTTCGACGATCTCAAGATCGAGCCCTGCGAGATTGCGGCGGTCGTTGCCGGGCCGCGCCAGCGCGCGCAGATGATGGCCCTTTTCTATCAGCACGCGGGCAACGGCGGAGCCCAGAAACCCGGTCGCGCCGGTGATGAAGGTCAACGGTTGGTCGGTCATGGCAAGGTTATAGGGGCGGGGCCGGGCGGCTTCAACGCCGCGCGCATATCCAAGGGCGCGGCCCGTTTTGAGGCCAAGCACCAAGGATCCCCATTGCCTTCATAACGACTCCGATATGTTTTTGCCGTGATTTTCCACGATGGAAAAGACGTCCGGGGAATTTATATTTGACAAAATCTTGCCGGGCAAAGCGGGAAATTCACATCCATATTTCTCGATAAACTATTGATATAAATATAATAATAGAATTTTCTGGCAAAGCCTCATTTTGCCCGATAGTTCGGAAAAACAAGCAGTTATGGCCACTATTAAATTCGGTTAACGAAATTTCAACCGAGGCCGGCCTTAACTGATCTGGCATGGGTCAAAAACGCCGGGGGCGGGGCGCTTTCGGCAGTCGTCTTTTCGTATCGTCCCCGAACAAAAAGCGCGACCGACCAAGGGCGTTCGACCCCGTGCGCCGCGTGCGGCCCGCAAGCCGCAGGCCGAGGAGGAGCATCAAGTGGGCAAGGTTGGAAATATGACCGTCGCGCGTAGGCAACGGGGGCGCATGGCTTTCCGCTGGATGGCCATTGTCGTCCTGACCCTCACATGCGGCGGCGGCTGCGCCGGCTTTTCGCCCGCGGCCAAGCCGACCACCGGCCGCAACCCGACTCTCGCGGAAGTGCCGGACAAGGACGAGACCGTGCGCGGCGACAACGATCCGCCGGTCGTGACGCTCGAGGTTGGCTCGGCGCTGCATGAACGTAAACTCGAAGGCAGCGACCAGCTGCCCGGCAACATCATCATCCCCACCACCAATCTCGACGCGGTGCCGGTGACGGCGGCGCTGCAGGGCGTGCTGGCCGGCACCGACATCGCCTTGTCGTGGGATGCCGGCAATTTTGCCAATCACCTGGTCACCGTGATGAATCTGAGCGGTACCTTGCCGCAAGTGGTGGCCAAGATTTGTGCAGCCGGCCGCGTGTTTTGTGCCTATCGCAACGGCGCGCTCGAATTGCGCAACAACGAAACCTTCATCATTTCGTTGCCGCCGGTCGCCAGCGCCATGTCGAGCAGCGCGCCGGTTTCTTCCGGCTCGTCGAATTCCTCGACCACGTCAGGCTCGTCCGGTTCGTCCACGCCGGGAACGTCGGGCGCGTCGTCGCCGAGCCTCTCCGCCGGCCTCGGCGCCGCCGCCGGCAATTCGATGGCCGACGCCATCAGCCGGCTTGCCGGCAACAAGGCGGAGATCGACCAGCAGGGCGGCAACATCATCTACACCACCGATGTCGACGGCGAATACCGCGTGCGCCAGTATCTCGAGCAGTTGCGCAACGGCCGGCCTTTGATCGTCCTGCAGCTTTACATCTGGGAAGTGACCCTCAACAAAGAAGACTCCGAGGGCATCAACTGGAACAGCCTGCACGCGCCGACACTCGGCGGCCATTACGAAAACCTGACGCTGTCGGCGCCCGCCAGCGCGTTCTCGAGCGCCACCTCCAACGCCGCCACCTTCGGTGCGGTCACCGCCGGCAAGATCAGCGCCAATTTGCTGCTATCTTTCCTTGCGACCCAGGGGCAGGTGCAGACCATCAGCAACCCGCAAATCACCTTCGTGTCGGGCTCGAG
>DATKSH010000269.1:0-4593 GCA_035531735.1 Alphaproteobacteria bacterium | reverse complement strand
ATAGCCGCGATATTCGAGCCGCCGCAATCCCTCCAGCAACAAAGAGGCGACCGGCCGCCTTGCCAATATGCCGACGATCCCGCACATTTGTTTTCCCTCAGTGAAAATTCCGCGCCGGTTTCGCAATGCCAAATAACTTCGCGCGAAAACTCATCATACAAAGCCTAGCCTTTGACAAGCTTGGCGATCTCAATTTTGGCGACTGAATATTACGCCGAATTTGTGCAAGTAGTTCCATTTTTTTGATCGGCAAGCGGAATAATTTCGTCACTGTCAAACAAAATTTGGCCTCAATTCAGACTTATCAACGATATTCACAGCCCGCTACCTTCCGTTTCAGGAAAATCCGGCGGCAATCCCCTCAACCCCCTTTCGATTGAGGTTTCAAATGGAAAACACCCGCTCTTCCTTTGCCAAGATCGTCAATCCCGACCTCGCTCGCGCCGCCCTGCGCGGCGTCGAATCGTTCGGCGAATTCCGCATCATCGTGCGACTCGCCCAGCCCGAACGCACTCCGCCCTATATGACGGTCACCGGCGTGCATTCGCCAGGTCATATGAAGGCGCGCATTCCCTGCGACCAGATCGCGCGCCTCGACAAGGACACCAACGTCCTCAGCGTCGAATTGCGCGAGCATGTCTCGCGCCGCTCGGTCAACTAGAGCGTTTTCTTAGCGAGCGTAAGCGAGCTTAGAAAACGCCGTATCCCCGCGAAAGCGGGGATCCAGCAACGCAACGATAACGAATGGATTAAAGTTCCATGTGTTCATTTTGAAACCGCTCTAACGGCCGCTTGCCGAACCAACCGCTTCTTGCCAAAGTCTCCACGGCCTTAAAGGCCGAGGAGGCTTCCGGCATGGGCTTGTTCAAGGAATTCCGCGCCTTCGCCGCGCGCGGCAACGTCGTCGACCTCGCGGTCGGCGTCATCATCGGCGGCGCGTTCGGCAAGATCGTATCCTCACTGGTTAATGACATCGTCATGCCACCGATCGGGCTCGCGCTCGGGCATGTCGATTTCTCCAGTCTGTTCATTTCCCTGTCCGGCACGGCCTACCCATCGCTGGCCGCCGCCAAGGCCGCCGGCGCGCCGACCCTCAATTACGGAATCTTCATCAACACGGTGATCGATTTCCTGATCGTCGCCTTCGCGGTGTTCCTGTTGGTGCGACAGATCAACCGGCTGGCGGCGAAGTCGCCGGCCACGCGGGATTGCCCCTATTGCCTGTCGGCGATTCCGCTCGAAGCGACCAAGTGCGCTCATTGCACATCCGATATAAAGCCGGGATGAATTGAGGTTGCGGCAAAAGTTGGCGGGATCGCAGAGGTCTTCTATAATGAGCCCTTAAATATTTTCCCGCGCGGAACCCCGATGCCGAAAATCGCCCCCCTCTTCGCCGGATTTATTCTCGGCACAATCTTGGCGTTCGCGCCGGTGGCCGCCAACGCCAGCACGCATCATCATAGCGCCCATCATCACGCGCACCATTGGACCAAGCATCACGCCAAAAAGCATCACGCCCGCAAATATGGCTGGGATGTCACCCGCCATCGCGTCCGCACCGCGCAAGCCTGCCTGATCGCGCTCGGGTACAATACAGGGCCGGTGGACGGGCTGATGGGACCCAAGACCCGCGCCGCTCTCAGGCATTTCCAGAAAGATCATCACCTGCGCGCCGATGGCCGCCTGACGCAGAAGGTTTACGGGGCCGTCGTCAACGATGCCGCCGGCACCAAGACCGCGGCCGCCGTGCCGCCATCCCCGCCGCCCGATTTCTTTGCCACCCATCCGAGCTTCAACGGCTATTTCAGCCCCGATTATGCCAATCCGGTAATGCTCGGCTCGCCGCAGGGCATCGATACCCGCTATGGCCATATCGAGATCGGCGAAAGCGGCAGCGGCGCCACGCGGCAATACACCGTCACGCTCGACGGCGCGTCGCTTTTGACGGCGGACGGCCAGCCCTCGCCGATCCTGATCTCGAAGGTTTATCAACTCGACGATGCCGATGCGATTCTCTTCACGGCCTGGTCGAACGATGCCTTGTGCCCTTATCGGCATCAGCTTCTGGTCGTGGGCAACATGGGCCACAACCTGCACCCAATCGAAAATTGCACGCGGGTGCCGCAAGCCTATGTGCTGAAAGGCCAGCTTTTCATCCGCTTCCCCGAAAGCAACGATGGACCGCCGACCGGCGCCATGTGGCGCTACGATCATGGCCGGCTTGACCGGCTTTAGAGCTTGATTCTTTCGGTTAACGGTCCTCCCTACGACGCTTCGCAATTTACGTTAAAATTCTTATAAACCATTGCTATAGCATGGCTTTTTTTGCCTGCATTGCAAAATATTAACCATAACGGTTAGGCGAATTTTAAGCGCCCCGGGTTATGGTTAGCGAAGATTTCAAGCAATCGCATTTTTGGGGAGCCATACCATGACGCAGTCGGGCGCTTTTGCGCAAAATGAACAGCCGGTCAAAATCGTTCGCCTGTCCGACCGGCAAAAAGAACTCGACAAGTTACCGCCGCCGGAAACCCGTCGTTGGGTCATGCGCCGCAAGGCGCAGGTGGTGGCGGCGGTGCGCAGCGGCCTTTTGACCTTCGAGGAAGCCTGCCAGCGTTATCGCTTGTCCGAGGAAGAATTCAAATGCTGGATCGCCCTGCTCGACCGCCACGGCTTGCGCGGCTTGCGCGCGACGCGGGTGCAGGAATACCGCCCGGCGGAGGAACGTGCGCGGGCGGAATCGGCGGCCGAGTAGTCAGCCACGTTAATTCGGTGACAGTTTACTTATTTCAAGCAAGGTTATGGTTGCTGCGAATTCGCGAATGAAATAAGTAAACTGTCACCGAATTAGTCAATTTGCGCTTTCCGGCAATCCCACATCCCAAATCGTCACCGTGCGGCTGTCGCGGTCTTCGAGATCGCGCGAGACCGGTACGTCATAAGACGCCAATTTGACAAGGCCGCTATCCGGCACATAGGCGCGGCCGGGATCAGCCAGCAAAACCCGCACGCCCTTCGTTATGCATAGATAGAGCCAGCGCAGGGTCACCGCGCTCATGGCCTGCTGATAGCAAACGTCGCCGGCGAGGATCACGTCGGCGCGCGTGAAAGGCTTTTCGAAATCGAGCGCGGCAAGATCGACCGTAACGCCGTTGAGTTCAGCATTAAGCCCGATCGCCACTTGCGCAAAAGGATCGATGTCGGCGGCCAGCACCCGTTCAGCGCCCGCTTTCATGGAGGCAATCGCGGCAATGCCGCAACCGGCCGCGAAATCCAAAACGCGCTTGCCACACACCGTATCCGGATGATCCAGCATATAGCGCGCCAAGCCCTGCCCGCCCGGCCACGCGAAGGCCCAATAAGGTGGCGGCAGGGGATCGTTGCCCTTGAGGCGTTGTTCCGCCAGATGCCAAATCGGCGTCACTTCGGTGGCGAGATAGAGCTTGATTTCCGGCACGATGGTGGCCGCGCCCGGCGCGGTTTGCGCGGGGATGAAAGCGGCAATCTCCTTTGCGTCCGGCATTTTCATAGGAATCTGCCGATCAGCATGCCGAACAGGACGATGAGGCCGAAATCGCGATTGCTTTTGAAGCGCGCGCGGCAATTGGCGGGGTCGTCCATGCGCCATTGCGACAATTGGATCGCGACATAAACCACGGCGAAAACCAACAATGCGAAATAGCCGCGACCAAGCCCGGCCGCCCAGCCGGCCGCGACCAGTAAAATGACCGCCATCGCATAAAACAAGGCGACCCAAAAAGGCGAACGACCGGCCAAAAGCCGCGCGGTCGATTTGATGCCCGCCTGCTCATCGTCGTGCATGTCCTGATGGGCATAAATGGTGTCATAGCCCAGCGTCCAGAAGATGCCGGCGCTATAAAGCAGGACCGCCGGCAAGCCAAGCGTGCCGGTGACCGCGCTCCACCCCAAAAGCGCGCCCCAATTGAATGTGAAGCCGAGAAACAATTGCGGCCACCATGTGACACGCTTCATCAAAGGATAGGTGAAAATGAGCGCCAGCGAAGCAATCGCCGCCCAGAAGGTGAAGCGGTTGAATTGCCACAGAGTGAGGAAGCCGAGCACCAATAGTAAAATCAGGAACAATATCGCCTGCCACAATTTTACCTCGCCGCTGGCCAGCGGGCGCATCTTGGTGCGCGCGACTTGCGCGTCGAGCTTGCGGTCATAGATGTCGTTCACGACGCAACCGGCGCCGCGCATGACGATGGCGCCGACGGCGAACAAATAGGCCAGCCACGGATCGGGCAAACCCTTGCTCGCCAGCGCCATCCCCCACCAGCACGGGATCAGCAACAGCCATGTGCCTGTCGGCCGGTCGAGCCGCATCAGCCGCGCATAGGGCCGCAGCCACGCCGGCAGGGCGCTATCGACCCAGTCGCCGGGGTTTATGTCGCTGAAATTGCGGGGCAATAGGGGCATGGTTAATTGTGCTACGTTGAAACTAATTGGGCAAAGCACTCTTTATGATAATATTCAATGGTTAATTTAAATAATGGAAGATATTTAATGCCTAAATTCGAGAGTCCATCTGCCGAGAGAAAGAAAATTTTCATCGAAAATTTTCGAACCGCG
>DATKSH010000268.1:0-5527 GCA_035531735.1 Alphaproteobacteria bacterium | reverse complement strand
CGGATAAATTTTCTTTCGCGCTTCCGCTATAGCGGAAGCGCGAAAGAAAATTTATCCGGGGCCCAGTGGACTTTTCCGCACGAAATGCCGGAATGAATTGAGTGCGCGAAAGCGCCGCGCCAAATCCATCCCTGTATTATTTGCGGCTATTCAGTCTGGGTCCCGGATAAATTTTCTTTCGTCTGCCTGCGCTTCGCTTCGGCAGCCGAAAAGAAAGTTTTCCGGGATGACGCCCCTCTTTGAGGCTGGCTTTCAGGTATCACAATTTGTGATACCACGTAAGAAATTTCTAGACAGATTAAGGGGGAGGATAAATGGTGGTTGAAAAATCGTCGTTCACCTTCACCCCCGACAATCTCGCGCGCGCGAAGACGATTATCGCGCGCTATCCCGAAGGGCGGCAGGCGAGCGCCGTCATTCCATTGCTCGACATCGCCCAGCGCCAGAACGACAACTGGCTGCCGCAAGTGGCGATGGATTACGTCGCTGATCTTTTAGAAATGCCGCGTATCAAGGTTTACGAGGTCGCCACGTTTTATACGATGTTCAACCGCGAGCCGGTCGGCAAACATTTCGTGCAGATTTGTACCACGACGCCCTGCTGGCTGCGCGGTTCGGCGCAGATCGTCGAGACCTGCAAGAAGAAACTCGGCATCGACCTTGGCGAAACGACGGAAGACGGCAAATTCACGGTCGTCGATGTCGAATGCCTCGGCGCTTGCGTCAACGCGCCGATGGTGCAGATCAACGACGATTATTACGAGGATTTGACGCCCGAAATCATGGGCAAGCTGCTCGATGATCTGGCGGCCGGCAAGAAACTGGCTATAGGTTCGCAAACCGGCCGCCGCGGCTCCTGCGCCCAAAACGGGCCGACGAGTTTGAAGGAAAGGAAAACGGGCTAAGGAAAAAACCATGAAAAAATCCATCCTTGAAATCTACGCGATGACCGTCTGTTTCGCGTCCATGGCGGTGTTCGCGATTTACCTGTCCGCCGGCATCTACAACATCGTGCGCGTGGCGGCGCCGTCGCTGACGCTGCCGGCCGTCATGCAGCGCCAGTATCTGAGCAACGACGAATTCTGCAATCGCGGCGACGGAGTCAATTCCTGCTATAAGGATGACAACAGCGGCCTATTGCCCGATGCCGACATCACCAAGATGCGCCTTGCCGATTACGCATCCGCGCTCGAAACCGAACGTCGCGACGCCTTGAGTTTTTTGATCGGCGTGGCGATTTTCCTGCCGGTGTCACTGGGGATTTTCTTCATTCATTGGCGCATCGGCAAAAAGGCGCGGCTGGCCTACCGGGGAACATGACGAATGCTTGACGACAACGACCGCATCTTCACCAATCTTTACGGCTTCGAGAGCTGGAATCTCGAAGCCGCTAAAAAGCGCGGCGTGTGGGCCGATACGAAGGCGCTTTTGGCCAAGGGCCAGCCCGCGATCATCGACGAGGTGAAAAATTCAGGCCTGCGCGGGCGCGGCGGCGCCGGCTTCCCGACCGGCATGAAATGGAGCTTCATGCCGAAACCGTCCGACAAGCCGCATTATCTAATCGTCAACGCCGACGAATCCGAGCCCGGCACCTGCAAGGACCGCGACATTCTGCGCTTCGATCCGCATCGCCTTTTGGAAGGAATCCTGTGCGCCTGCTTTGCCATCAACGCGCACGCGTCTTACATCTACATACGCGGCGAGTTCTATAACGAGGCGTCCAACGTCCAAAAAGCGATCGACGAAGCCTATGCCGCGGGATTGATCGGCAAGAATGCTTGCGGTTCCGGCTACGATTGCGACATCTATCTTCATCGCGGCGCCGGCGCCTATATCTGCGGCGAGGAAACGGCGCTGATGGAAAGCCTCGAAGGCAAGAAGGGCCAGCCGCGCAACAAGCCGCCATTTCCGGCGGGCGCCGGGCTTTATTCCTGCCCGACGACGATCAACAACGTCGAAACCATCGCCGTGGTGCCGGAAATTCTGCGCCGCGGCGCCGCGTGGTTCGCCGGCTTCGGTCGGCCGAAAAACAGCGGCACCAAGATTTTCTGCATTTCGGGGCATGTCGAGCAGCCCTGCAATGTCGAGGAGGCAATGAGCATTCCTCTCAGGGAACTGATCGAAAAACACGCGGGCGGCGTGAAGGGCGGTTGGGACAATCTTTTGGCCGTGTTGCCCGGCGGTTCCTCGACGCCCGTGTTGCCGAAGGAAATTTGCGAAAGCGTCTTGATGGATTTCGACGGTTTGAAAGAGGTCAAATCCGGCCTCGGCACGGCGGGCGTGATCGTGATGGATAAATCGACCGATATTATTTACGCCATCGCGCGGCTTTCGCGTTTTTACATGCATGAAAGCTGCGGCCAATGCACGCCGTGCCGCGAGGGCACCGGCTGGCTCTATCGCGTGATGCAAAGAATGGTCAAGGGACAGGCCGAGGTGGCCGAGATCGACATGCTGCTGGATGTGACCAAGGAAATCGAAGGCCACACCATCTGCGCCCATGGCGACGCCTCGGCTTGGCCCATTCAGGGCCTGATCCGCCATTTCCGCCCGGTGATGGTGGAACGGATCGAGCAGTATCGGCGCGAAGCGAAGAGGGCGGCGTGAATGAAAAACGCTTCTGGGTTTATATGGTCACGGACAAACCGTATGGAACGCTCTATATCGGCGTTACCAATGATATTGCGCGGCGCAGTTACGAACATCGTGAAGGATTGTATAAAGGGTTCACCAAAAAATATGGGCTTAAGGCTTTGGTCTGGTGTGCCGAATTTCCAACCGCGCTTGAGGCCATTACTTATGAAAAGAAAATCAAAAAATGGAAACGCGATTGGAAAAAACGGCTTATCGATGAGTTCAATCCGGCATGGCGAGATTTATATGAATCCATCAATTAAGGGCCGTCATTCCGGAAAATTTTCTTTTCTTCCGCGTCAGCGGAAGAAAGAAAATTTGTCCGGAATCCCGTTTGGTTATTTTAAATTAATAAATATAAACGGGATTCCGCATCTCAACGCGATGCTAAAGCATCGCGCTTCGTGCGGAATGACGCCCTTGTTTTCGAGGGCAGAACGCGAACGTTGGAAGTCACGGATTGTGACCTCCATCCGTATTTGAGGGCTGACTATATGCCTAAACTCACCATCGACGGCATCGAACTTGAAGTCGCGCCCGGCACCTCGGTGCTTCAGGCCTGCGAGCAATTGGGCATCGAGGTGCCGCGCTTTTGCTATCATGACAAGCTCAGCGTGCCGGCCAATTGCCGCATGTGCCTCGTGGAAATTGAAAAGACGCCGAAGCCGGTTGCCAGTTGCGCGATGCCGTGCTCGGACGGCATGGCCGTGCATACGGACACGCCCATGGTGCATAAGGCGCGCAACGGCGTGATGGAAATGCTGCTGATCAATCATCCGCTCGATTGCCCGATCTGCGACCAGGGCGGCGAATGCGATTTGCAGGATCAGGCGATGGGTTACGGCTTCGACCGCAGCCGCTATATGGAAGCCAAGCGTGCGGTCAAGGACAAGGATCTTGGTCCCCTCGTCAAAACGGTGATGACGCGCTGCATCCAGTGTACGCGCTGTATCCGCTTCGCCGACGAAATCGCCGGCACGCCGGAACTGGGCGGTTTGTTCCGCAGCGAAAACATGGAAATCGGCACTTATGTGAACCAGCCGCTGACCTCCGAACTGTCCGGCAACCTGATCGACATTTGCCCGGTCGGCGCCCTCACCAACAAGCCCTTGGCCTTCGAGGCGCGCAGTTGGGAATACCAGAAAACCGAAAGCGTGGACGTGCTGGATGCGGTCGGTTCGAACATTCGTATCGACGCGCGCGGCAACGAGGTGATGCGCATCCTTCCGCGCCTCAACGAGGACGTGAACGAGGAATGGATCAACGACAAGACCCGCTTCGCCTGCGACGGGCTTAAGTATCAACGTCTCGATACGCCTTATCTGCGCAAAAACGGCAAACTGCACCCGGTTGCGTGGGCCGAAGCTTTCACCGCCATTGCCGCAAAATTGCGCGAAACCGCGCCGGGCCGCGTTGCCGCCTTGGCCGGCGATCTGGCCGATTGCGAAAGCTTGTTCGCGCTTAAATCGCTGATGCTGAGCCTCGGTGTGCCCAACATGGATTGCCGGCAGGACGGCGCCGAGTACGATGTTTCCTCACGCGCCGGCTATATCATGAATTCCGGCATCGCCGGCATCGAAGACGCGGACGCGATCCTTTTGATCGGCACCGATCCGCGCCACGAGGCGAGCCTCGTCAACGCGCGCATTAGGAAACGCTGGTTGCGCGGTGGTTGCCGTGTGGGCCTTATCGGTCCCGCCATCGATCTGTCCTATCCCTATCGCCACATCGGCAATGACCCGCAGGCGATACAGGATTTGATCGCCGGCAATCATCCCTTTGCCGAGATTTTGCATAATGCCAAGAAGCCGATGCTGATCGTGGGAGCAGGGGCACTGGCGCGGCCCGACGGCGCCGCCTTGCATGCCGTCGCGCGCGGCGTTGCCGAGATTTTCGAGATGATCCGCGAGGATTGGAACGGTTTCAACGTCTTGCAGCTTGCGGCCTCGCGCGCCGGCGGCCTCGATCTCGGTTTCCTGCCGCAGCCAAGCGGCTTCGGCACGAACGCGATCTTGCATGCTTGCGAGGCCGGCAAGATGGACATGCTTTATCTGTGTGGGGCCGATGAAATCGACATGCAGCGCCTCGGCAACACCGCGGGCGCGGAACGGTCGCGGCAAAATAAAGTCTTCGTCATCTATCAGGGTCACCATGGCGACAACGGCGCGCATCGCGCCGACGTGATTTTGCCGGGTGCCGCCTATACCGAGAAAGACGCTACTTACGTTAACACCGAAGGAAGGCCGCAACGCGCGCGGCGCGCCGTGTTTCCGCCCGGCGAGGCGCGCGAGGACTGGAAAATCGTCCGCGCGCTGTCGCAAGTTCTCGGCAAGCCTTTGCCGTTCGATACGCTCGCGCAGTTGCGGGAGAAAATGGTCGCGGCTTGCCCGGTTCTGGGCCAAATCGGCGAAGCGCCGAAACCTGAATGGGGCGCGTTCGGCCGGCCCGGCGAATTGTCGCCGGAGCCTTTCGCGCCCGCCATCGCCAATTTTTATATGACCGATCCGATAAGCCGCGCGTCGCGCACGATGGCCAAATGCACGGCCGAGATTCTGCCTCTTGTCGATAGGGAGGCGGCGGAATGAGGTCAAACATACAGAATGCCATCGCCGGGATATGGGTTTTATGCCTTGCAGCGTGTGCGTCCAATGCAGTCAGTGTGCAATCGAGCGGTATGACAGGAATTAGTTTTTCTCCGAAAAGAATTTTGGTGGTTGGCCTGATGAAGAATAGGGCTGATGTGACCACTGACGCCTTCGCTGCAACATTAGCCGATGGCTTCAAATCATGTGGTGTCGTCGAGGAATCGATCTTTCAGGAATCCGAAACGCCTAGGCTTTCTTTGGCTAAGGAGGATAGGATGTCGCTGTTTTGGAAAAAAATGCGAGAGAAG
>DATKSH010000267.1:0-4012 GCA_035531735.1 Alphaproteobacteria bacterium | reverse complement strand
GAATACCTGGCGCAGAACGTGGCGAACGAAACCAAGGTGAAGATCGTCGCGTGGAAGGGCCATTGCGAAGTGCATGAGCGTTTCACCGCCGCCGACATCGCGCTTTACCGCGAACAAAATCCCGGCATCAAGGTGCTGGCGCATCCCGAATGCCCGCCGGAAGTGGTGGCCGCCGCCGATTTTGCCGGCTCGACCGCCGGCATGATCGCATGGGTCGAGCGCGAAAAGCCGGCGCGCGCGGTCCTCGTCACCGAATGCTCGATGAGCGACAATGTCGCCGCCGCCAATCCGGCGACGCAATTCGTGCGTCCGTGCCAGTTGTGCCCGCACATGAAGCGCATCACGCTGGCCAACATCCGAAGCGCGCTCGAGAACATGCAGCATGAAGTGACGGTGCCGGATGCCGTTGCCGTCGGCGCGCGCCGCGCCGTCGCGCGCATGATGGCGGTGAGATAGGGATTAGCCATTAGAGAAAGACGTTGCCGATTGCGTCCTCTCCCCTTGAGGGAGAGGAAGCGAAAACTTAGGCTTAGTCCGCCGAAGGCGGAAGTAAGCCTTAGTTTTCGCAGGAGAGGGGCTGGAACTATCGTGCGACGAAGACCCCCTCACCAAGCTTTTCTAAGCTCGCCGCAAGCGGCTCGCTAAGAAAAGCTATCCTCCCCCTCAAGGGGGGAGGACGCAAGCGGCGAGATCGTCCTTAAATTTTCATACAGCCAATCGTAACATGAACGACATTGCTTCCTTTTCCCATCGTCCCGTCATCATCGGTTCCGGCCTTGCCGGATTGAGCGTGGCGCTGGCGCTTTCGCCGCGGCCGGTTATTTTGCTGGCGGCCGCAAGGATCGGCGAGCAGAGCAGCAGCATCCTCGCGCAAGGCGGCATCGCGGCTTCGCTGGGCACGGATGATAATGCCGCGCTTCATGCCGAGGATACGATCACGGCCGGCGCGGGGCTTTGCGACCCGGCGATTGTGAAGGCCGTCACCGAAGATGCGGCTTCGGTGATCGAAAATTTGCGCGCGCGCGGCGTCGTGTTCGATGCCGAGGCCGAAGGCCGTTTGAAACTCGGCCTTGAAGGCGCGCATGGGAAACGCCGCATCGTGCATGCCGGCGGCGACGGCACCGGGCGGGCGATCATGACGGCGCTTGGCAAGGCGGTGCGTGCGACGCCCTCCATCGCGGTTATCGAGAATGCCGTTGCCACCGATTTGTTGACCGACACCCACGGCGCTATCGCCGGCGTCGCTTTCCTGCGCGACGGCGAAAGGCAGGCGATCGAGACAGGATGCGCCGTTCTGGCGACCGGCGGCGCGGGCGCGTTGTGGCTGCATACCACCAACCCGCATGGTTCGTGGGGACATGGGTTGGCGCTGGCGGCGCGCGCGGGCGCGGTTCTTGCCGATCTCGAATTCATGCAATTCCATCCGACCGCCATCGACGCCGCGCGCGATCCGATGCCGCTGGCTAGTGAAGCTTTGCGCGGTGAGGGTGCTACGCTGATCGACGAAACCGGCGCGCGTTTTATGCAGGATTTTCCGCGCCGGGAATTGGAGCCCCGCGATGTGGTCGCGCACGCGATCTGGCGGCATATGGGTGAGGAGCATAAGGTATTTCTCGACGCGCGCGCGGCGCTTGGCGCGGATTTCGCGCGGCGTTTTCCTTCCATTCACGCGCTGTGCCTTGAGACCGGCATCGATCCGGCAACCATGCCGATTCCGGTGCGGCCGGCCGCGCATTATCACATGGGAGGCGTTAAGACCGATGCGCAGGGGCGCACGTCGGTTGAGGGATTATGGGCCTGCGGCGAGGTGGCGGCGACGGGATTGCACGGCGCCAATCGCCTTGCCAGCAATTCGCTTTTGGAGGCGGCGAGTTTCGGGCGGCGGGTGGCGGGGGATATTCGGGGGTTTGAAAAAAATTTATGCGGCATTCGGTATCCAGCATTCGGGAAAAAATCATCTCGCCCGCTTGTTGCGGCGGATGATCGGGCGCAAATCCGCGCCATTATGTCCACCCATCTTGGCGTGGTGCGCGATGGCGCGGGGCTTGAAGAAGCCGTGCGGCGGTTGATGCCTTTGGCCGACCGTTCCGATATGGCTTTGGCCGGCCTGACGATCGCGGCGGCGGCTTTGCGGCGCGAGGAAAGCCGCGGCGCCCATTGCCGCCGCGATTTCCCGCGGACCGAAAGCGCCGCGCAATCGTCGCTTTTGACGCTGGACGAGACGCTGGCTTTTGCGCAACAATTTGCCCAGCCGGCTTCGCGCGCCGCGCGTTTTTAGGATTTTCGCATGCCGTTTAATCCGTTGCCCGATCTGATGCTGGAATCCTTGGTGCGCACGGCGCTGGCCGAAGATTTGGGCCGCGCCGGCGACATCACGACCAACGCCGTGGTGGCGAAGCATTTCAACTGGCACGCGGCCCTTGTCGCGCGCCAGCCGGGCGTCATGGCCGGGATCGATTGCGCGCGACTGGCCTTCAAATTGTTCGATCCGGCGCTGGCGTTCGAAACGCAGATCGAGGACGGCGGCACGGCCAAGCTCGGCGGCGTTGTCGCGACCGTCAAGGGCAGCGCGCGCTCGATTTTGACCGCCGAGCGCACGGCGCTTAATTTTCTTTGCCATCTGTCCGGCATCGCCACGGCGACGCATGCCCTGGTCGAAGCGGCCAAGCCGCATGGCGCGAAAATCTGCGACACGCGCAAGACTGCGCCGGGCCTTCGCGCGCTCGAAAAATACGCGGTGCGCGCCGGCGGCGGCGTCAATCACCGTTTCGGTTTGGACGATGCGATTTTGATCAAGGACAATCATCTGGCGCTGGCGGGCGGCGTCCGCCCCGCCGTGGCGCGCGCGCGCGAAAATCTCGGCCATCTGGTCAAGATCGAGGTCGAGGTCGATTCGCTTCAGCAACTGGCCGAAACGCTCGATCTGCCGATCGACGCCGTGCTGCTCGACAATATGGACCCGCCGACCCTCAAAAAGGCGGTCGATATGGTGGGGAAGCGTTTCGTGACGGAAGCGTCCGGCCGCGTGACGCCGCAGAATGTCGGCGAGATCGCCAAGAGCGGCGTCGATATTATTTCTTCCGGCTGGGTCACCCACAGCGCGCCGATTATGGACATAGGCCTCGATCCTGCGGCCTGATTTTCGGAAGGAAGGACCGTCATTCCGGAACATTTTCTTTTCGACTTGCGAAGCAAGGCGAAAGAAAATGTGTCCGGAATCCGATTTGTTTTTCTTCAATTACAACCAAATCGGATTCCGCATAAATTTTCTTTCCCGCCGCTGCGCGGCGTGAAGAGAAAATTTTGCGGAATGACGTCCCTTTTTCGTTGAGTCCGCGCCTTAATCCAGCAGCCCCCGCAACCCGGCGCCGTTCGAATTGCGCCGCAGGGCGATCAGCGGGATTTTCACCCGATGCGCCAACTCGTCGGCGGTCGCTTCGAGATCGACCGGGCTATCCGGCGTTTCGTTGACGATCACCGCGCGCACCGGAATATCGCGCTGTTCGAGAACGGATAGAGCGCAGAGTGTGTGGCTCAGCGCGCCGAGATAGGAACCGGCGACGAGGAGGGTTGGAACCGAAAGGGCGGCGATCCAGTCGATGACGGCATGCTGGCCGTCAAGCGGCGCCATCACGCCGCCGATGCCTTCGATCAAAACCACATCTTCCGGTCCGGCCAGCATCAATCCGGTTTTGGCGACCAGGTCGTCGAAAGGGAATACGCGGTTTTCAAGCCGCGCGGCCATTGAGGGCGCCAAAGGTTCCCGGAAACGAAACGGCGCGACGCGCGCGAGATGTTTTTCATCCGCCGGCCAGTCGAGTGCTTTCAGTAGAATGCCGGCGTCGCTGCCGTCGAGATAGGCCGGGTCGAAGCCGGTCATCACCGGCTTATAGGCCGCCACGCTTTTGCCAAGCGCCTTTGCTTGCCGCGCGAGCGCCGCGGTGATAAAGGTCTTGCCTATATCTGTGCCGGTCGCGGTGACGAAAAAGCGTTTTTGCATCTCTCTTTCATA
>DATKSH010000266.1:0-4574 GCA_035531735.1 Alphaproteobacteria bacterium | reverse complement strand
CCGCGGCGGCGGGGGGGGCCTCCGGCTCGTCGGCGATGATCTTGCGGATGGAGGCAAGAATCTCCTCCATCGAGGGTTCCTGTCCCGCAGCAGCAGGAGATTGGGGCTCTTGTGTATCGGCCATGGCAGATGCGCCAAAGGAAGGGTTGGTTCCCAAGTTTACCGTCTTTCCAAGCCGTTGCAAGACAGATTTCAGAGATCGGATGTCAGATGTTGGAAACTATGGCTTTGCCACGTCTATGGCTCTCGACAAAAGCCTTGTCGATTCTTGCTCCCGACATCCGGCATCCGGCATCCGGTTCGCGACATCTGCCCGGCTAACCGTAGGTTTTGACCTTCGAATCGACGCGGCAGGCCCAATCATGGATGCCGCCGGTCAAATTGAAGACCTCGGCGAAGCCCTGCTGGCGCAGGAAGGCGACCGCGCGGGCGCTGCGGCCGCCGTGATGGCAATGAACGACGATCGCCCGGTCGCGCGGCAGTTCGGCAACGCGTTGCGGCAGGCTGCCGAGCGGGATCAGCACACTATCCGGCAAGCAGCAAATTTCCGCTTCCCACGGCTCGCGCACGTCGAGAACCAAGGGCGGTTCGGCGGCGCGCAGCCGGTCGCGCAATTCTTCGACCTCGATGGCGGGAATATCGGGCATGGGCGTTTCCTAGAAAACAAATTGCGCGGCGGCGCGGAAACCCGGCAAGGGCCGCACATTGGCATCGAACAGCGCGCGACGCGAGACATGGCCACGGATTTTTTCGTAAAGCCGCGCTTCACCCTTGTGCGCGGCATGCGCGGGCCCAAACAAGCGCGCGACGAACACAAGGCGCCCGCCCTCGGCCAGTTGGGCGATTAAATTGTCGGGATAAGCCTCAATTCCGCCATTGACGAGGATCACGTCGTAAGGCGCCTTGACCGGCCAACCCTCCGCAAACGCGCCCCCTTGCACGTCGGCATTGCCGATGCCGAGGCGGGCGAGATTTTCGGCGCAGCGCTTTTGCATCGCCGGATCGCTTTCGAGCGCGATTATATCTTTTGCCAGTGCCGCCAGCACGGCGGTCGAATAGCCGGTGGCCGGCGCCACGTCCAGCACCCGGTCGGTTTCCTTAACGCCGGCTTCCTCGATCAGACGCGCCAGCACCATCGGCTCCATCAGGAAACGGCCGGGCGCGACTTCAAGGTCTTCGTCGATATAGGCAATGCCGGCGAGCGGCGCCGGTACGAACATCTCGCGCGGCAAGCGGCCAAACGCATCGAGCAATTTTTCACCGCGCACCTTGTTGGCGCGGATTTGGTTCTCGACCATATTAAAGCGCGCGGCGGCAAAGTCGGGCGCGGCGGGTTGCGGAACGGCAGTCATGCCTTGGAATCCTCGTCAATCACGGGGATTTTATACGCCTGCCGCACGCCCGGCGGCAAGGGTGGCAAATACACTGGCCGGCCGGAAAAAGACGTGCTTCCGAGAACCGAAGCTTGACCGGAAAATGTTGAAAAGCCTAGTGTGGACGGCCTATTCTAATTTTCGACGACCGAAGTGGCGCGGTGGCAGAATGGCTATGTAGCGGACTGCAAATCCGCGTATGCCGGTTCGATTCCGGCCCGTGCCTCCAGCTTTCGGTTAAACCGGCATCTTCGCCGCGATGGCGCTGAAGGAAATCAGGTTCGAGGCGATCAACGCACACGCGCCGCACCACAGCACCACGGCGATGACGGTCGTCACGATCAATTTGCGTTTCATGTTCACGCGCGCCGGCGCGCCGGGCATGCTGCCGTCCTTGGGTTTCGTGATATTCTGGATGTCGAGCGGAAGGACACAGAACAGCACGATCCACCAGATGAGGATGAAGACGGTTATGTAAGAGAAGAGGGTCATGTAGGTGCTAGCGGCTAGGTGCTGGCAAGTTACTCCTTTAAAAAATCAAAGGCGAATCCCGAACTCCCAGTACCTAGCACCTAGTACCCAGCACCTAAACCCTCACCACATGCACATCCATCACCGGCTTCTTGCCGTGGCTTTCCTGCAGGAAGCGGCGGGCGGCCTGCGCGGCGCGATGGCGCACGGCGGCATCGTCGGTGCGCGTGGACTTCGGCATGTTTTCGACGCCGTCCAGCACCGCATCGGCGATGGCCGCTATTAAATCCCGACCCTGCCCCTCGTCGGTGAGACCGAGCAAGGACACTTGCGGGTCCTGCATCACCATGCCGCGCCCGTCCATGACGATGGTAATCACCGCCGCGCCATTGAAACTCATCTTGCGGCGATCCTTGGTAACCGCGTGATCCATGCGGCGCAGCATCTTGCCGTCGAGGCCGAGGCGGCCGTTGGGCACTTCGGCGACGACCTCATGAATCCCGGGGCCGAGGCGGATGATCTGGCCGTTGGCGGGGATCAGCGTGTGCGGAATCTGGCATTCCTTGCCGACGCGCGCATGTTCCATCTGGTGCCGCGCCTCGCCATGCACCGGCAGCAAAAGGTGCGGCCGCGTCCATTGCAGCAGTTCGACCAGTTCCTCCTGCGCCGGATGGCCGGAGACATGGACCGGCGCGTGTTCCTGCGTGATGATTGTGAGGCCCTGCGCGACCAGGTTGTTTTGCAGGCGTGCGATGGGTTTTTCGTTTCCGGGAATGTCGCGCGAGGAAAAAATCACCGTGTCGCCGGGATCAAGTTCGACCTCGGGATGATCCGCGCCGGCAATACGGGCCAGAGCCGAACGCATTTCGCCCTGACAGCCGGTGCAGATCATCACGATTTTATCGCGCGGCGACAGCATCGCTTCGTTCTCGGTGAGAAAATCGCTGAATTCCGGCAGATAGCCGCAGGCCTCGGCGACTTCGGCGTTGCGCCACAGGGAACGCCCAACCAGCGTCACATAGCGCCCGCTTTCCTTGGCCGCAACGGCGATGGATTTGACGCGCGCGATGTTGCTGGCAAAACAGGTGACGACGACGCGCCTTTTGATCGTCTTAAATAAGCGGCGGAATTCGTTTTGCACGTCGCGCTCGGAACCCGAATGGCCATTGACCAGCGCGTTGGTCGAATCGCCGACGAGAGCCATCACGCCGTCGCGACCCAATTCCTTGAGCCGGGCTTCGTCGGTGACATGGCCGACCACCGGATCGGGATCGAATTTCCAGTCGCCGGTATGCAAAACCGTACCGTGTTTCGTCGTCACCGAAAGCATGTAGGATTCGGGGATCGAATGAGTGACGGGGATCATCTCGCTTTTGAACGGACCGATCTCGAAGGGATTGCCGGCTTGCACCTCGATGATCCGCACTTTGTTCTTGAGATCGGCATGCCCCAATTTGCTGCGGATCAATTCGGCGGTGAAGCGCGTGGCATAGACGGGACATTGCAATTGCGGCCACAGATATTCGATCGCGCCGATATGATCCTCGTGCCCATGAGTGACGACGAGACCGGCGAGGTCATCGCGGCGTTCGGCAATGAAGCCAATGTCGGGCATCACGACGTCGATGCCGGGCGCGCTGTCGTCGCCGAAAGTGACGCCGCAATCGACCATCAGCCATTTGCCGGCAGTGCCGTAAAGACTGAGATTCATGCCGATTTCGCCGGCCCCACCGAGCGCCAGGTACCACACGGCATCGTCGGGCGGGCGGTGGGGGAATTTTTTGCGCGAACTCATCGAGGCAATCTCATCCGGCAACTTTCCGCGACGAGCTGCCAATGTTGCGCTCGTAAATCCGGTAAAGCCCGCGCAAGGTCAAATCCGCATCGAAGCGATCGATGCCGTCCACGGCGTCGGCGAACAGGCGCGCGAGGCCGCCGGTCGCGATCACAGTCATCGGTTTTCCGAATTCCTTCTTGATGCGCGCGATCATGCCTTCGATCAATCCGGCATAGCCCCAATAAATTCCCGACTGGATTGCCTCCTCGGTGTTCTTGCCGATCACGCGCGCGGTAGGGACAATGACAATGCGCGGCAGTTTTGCCGCCGCCATATGCAGGGCTTCAAGTGAGAGGTTGATGCCGGGCGCGATGACACCGCCGGCATAGTTGCCTTCCGCATCGACCACATCGAACGTGGTCGCGGTGCCGAAGTCGACAATCAGCAAGGGCGGCTTGTGGCTGGCCGCGCCGGCCACCGCGTTGACGATGCGGTCGGCGCCGATTTCCCCCGGCCGGTCGAGCAGGATTTTGATGCCGGCATCGCAGCCGGGCACGCCGACGATCAGGGGCTCGCAACGGAAATGGTCGCGGCACAATGCGGCAAGATGGGCGTCGGCCTCTGGCACCACGCTGGCGATGATCGCGGCCTTGACCGCGCGCGGATCGATGCCGGAGCCGGCCATCAGCGCGCGCAGGAAAACCGCGTATTCGTCGGCGGTGCGCGCGGCTTGCGTCGCAAGCCGCCACGAGGCTTTGATCTTTTCGCCGTCGAACAGGGCGAAGACGATGTTGGTGTTGCCGGCGTCGATGGCAAGGAGCATTTTAGGGGCTGGTGGCTAGGGTTTAGGTCCGATTAAAAGCGAATTGAAGTCAATGATTATCATAAAAGGCACCGTCATTCCGCAAAATTTTCTTTTCGACTGCGAAGCAGGCGAAAGAAAATTTATGCGG
>DATKSH010000265.1:0-5202 GCA_035531735.1 Alphaproteobacteria bacterium | reverse complement strand
AGCCGGCCTCGGCGCCGACCCCGCGCCGCAACTGCTGGCGGCATTGGCCGGCAATCCCCTTGCCGACACCAAGGCACTGACGCCGCTTCTACAAAAAAGCGCGGAGAAAACCGCCGGCGGCGATCCGCAAACCGTCGCCGATTTGCTGCTGGCGCTCGGCGATCTTGCCGCCCGCGCCGGCAACTGGCCGCTGCAGATCGCTGGCCGCGATCGAACCGGGCATGGCGTAGTTGTCGCCAAGCCGCCGGAAAAAACCGCCGGCTTCGCGCTCCGCAACACCGGCGGCCGGCCGCTCTATGTGTTGCCGGCGGCAATCGCCGCGCCGCCGCCCTTGCCGGCGACCTTGCGCCGGCGCCTGTTCCGTCCCGACGGCGGCGAGATCATGGATGGACGCCTTGCGCGCGGCGCACCCACCATCATGGAAATCGAAGGCCCGTGGCCGCAAACCGGCGGCAAGCCGGCGGCGGAGATCGCGATCCACGATGCCTTGCCCCTCGGCCTGCGCGTGGCCGGCTGCGCGCTCGATCCCGGAACCGCGGTCGCACCGGGATGGGCATGGCTCGGCAAGCTCGGCCTCGACCGCGCCGCGTCCTGCGCCGCGGAAAGCCACGGCCTCAATGCGGTGATCGCCGCGCCGGCAAACGCCGCATCCGCTTCATGGCATCTCGCCTATCCGGTCGAAGCGGTAGAACCGGGCCGTTATCTGTCCGGCCCCGTAACCCTGCGCGCCCTTGGCGCCGGCAACGGCCCTGTCACGCAAATCGCCCAACCCGCCGCCATGCGCGCGGTCGAGATAAGATAACTGGGTAAGAATTTAGAACGTTTCCATTTAAGTGGAATTGCTCGCGGCAAGGATAGGCGGAATCCCCTCCCCCTTGTGGGGAGGGTTAGGGAGGGGGGGCCATCCGCATGCCGGATGTTTGTTCTTTGCCCTGAAACATTACGCGAAGCCTCGCCCCCCTCCCCTAACCCCTCCCACGAGGGGAGGGGGACAGAGCGCCCTGCTTGGCAAACCGATTCCTTTAAAACGAGCTGCGCCTAAACCACCTCGACCGCCGTCGCTTCGCGGCCCTTGGCGGAGTTTTGCACGCGCATGCGCACCTTCTGGCCGGGATCGATCTGCTGCAGCCCGGCGCGCAAGAGCACGCTGCGATGGATAAAGACGTCACGGCCGCCGTCGTCGGGGGTGGCGAAACCGAATCCCTTGTCGGGCTTAAACCATTTGATGGTGCCGTCCAGCTCGGCCTCGGGGCCGCTCGGCGCGGCGCGGCCGCCGCCGCCGGGCCCCGGCGGCACTTCGGCGACGCCCAGCACCTGCAAGACCTGCAAGACCTGCCTTCCCTTGGGGCCGGCGCCGATCTCGACCAGCATCTTGGTGCCCTCGGCCACCTGCTCGAGGCCGGCGCGGCCCAGCACCGACATATGGAGGAACGCGTCGGGAGAACCGTCGGTCAACGCCACGAAGCCGAAGCCCTTGGTGAGATTGAACCACTTGACGACGGCTTCGGTCTGGAATCCCTCCTGCGGGGACTCGAAACCGGACGGACTGGATGAAAAAGGCAAGATACGCGACCTCTGTGCAACGAATGGAACCGGCCCCCAAGCTGGCGCGGATTATTGACGAATTTGTGGCGGCGTTCAATTGCCGGCGCGGCCATGCGACAAAATTTCTTTAACAATTGAGCGAAATGCCGGCAACCCCCTGAATTGCCAAGAATACGGGACCAACCGGCTTCAGAATTTATTAGTCCTCCGGCGCTAGCATGGAAAGAACGGCAAAAAGGTCCGCCACACGCCGGCGGCACGAACATCATGCGCGCAAAAACATCCTCTTTTTTCCCTATCCCGGTCGCCATCCTGATGGCGGCGCTGGCTCTCGGCGCGCCGGGCGGCCCGGCATGGGCGGAAGACCAGCCGTTCCAGTTCGAGCCGACCGGCTGGATGTCGTTCAACCGCTATAAGGAAGACCCCTCGGCCTGGAAACCGCCGCAACCGGCGCCGGCGGTCAAGCCGCCCATCCTCGCGACGGCGGTGGTGCCGCCGCCGGTGGCGCCGGCGGTTTTGCAGGAACCGCTGCGCACGCCGGCGATGCCGGGCCTCAACAACGGTTTCGACATCCGGGTATCCTCGACGGCATCCGGCGCGCCGCTCAATCCCGACGGCCTGTTGCCGCTCGGCATGCCGGACAATAACTGGCAGAACGCGGCCGCCGCCGCGCGCCTCTTGGCCGAGCGCAAAATGCTGGCGGAAGCCCATGCCGGGCCGCCGGAGATTCCCTTCACCGCTTTGCCCGATCCGGGGGTGCTGCCGTCCTACGACCTGCCGCATACGCCGAAGCCGAAGCCGCGCGTGGCCGAAACCCCGATGCCGTCGGCGCGCGAGAAAGCCGCCTGCGCCGCCATCGACGCCTACAAGAAACGCCAGCTCGAAGCGATCAAAAGCGACCAGCAGACGCTGGCCGCCCTGCAAGGCGCCATTAAGAAACTCGGCCTGCAGAAAAAGCTCGATTTCCTGGTCGATAACAGCGGCAACCCGGTCGCCGCCTCGACCGTCGGCAAAATCAACGACCCCGCCCCCGCCAAGAAATAATCCAGGGCATATCCCGAAATGATAGAGCTTCCCGCGCCACAAGGACGGGCGGAATCCCCTCCCCCTTGCGGGGAGGGTTAGGGTGGGGGGAGCGAAGCTTGGCCCAATGCTTCAGGAAGAAGAACAAATATCCGGCATGCGGATGGCCCCCACCCCTAACCCCTCCCGCAAGGGGAGGGGGACAGACCGCGCTACTTGGCTGATTGATTCCATCAAACCCTAAAACGACGTCTGTCGGCTTGCCCCCATCCGCCGCCCGGCCTAAAGTCGCCGGCCATGAGCGAAAAAGCCCAAACCGGCGCGCCGCTGCCGCCCGACATCGCCCGCCTCGGCTTCGAGGAAGCGTTGGCCGAGCTTGAAAAAATCGTGCGCCAGCTTGAGGACGGTAAGGCCAAGCTCGACGACGCCATCGCCGCCTACCAGCGCGGCGCGCAGCTTAAGCAACACTGCGAAACGAAATTGCGCGAGGCGCAAATGAAAATCGAGCAAATCGCCATCGGCCCGGATGGCAAGGTCGCCACGAAGCCGTTCGAGAATTAGGGGCTAGTTGCTAGGTGCCAGGTGCTAGCGAACAAATCCAAAATAAGTTTCATAAATTGGCAAAATCCATGACAAAGCCGAAAACCCCCACCCGCAATCCTCCTAGCACCTAGCAACTAGCACCCAGCACCTAAAATGCCCTCCATCAGCCCCAACCTTTCCGCCGCGATGGCCGACACCGCCGAAGCCGTCAACGCGGCGCTCGAACGCCTCTTGCCGGAATCCGATTTTCCCGAGCGCAAATTGCTCGACGCCATGCGCCATGGCGCGCTCGGCGGCGGCAAGCGTTTGCGTCCCTTCCTGGTCCTAAGCTCGGCGCGCCTGTTCGGCGTCGATGACGATTGCGCCCTGCGCGCGGCGGCCGCGGTCGAATGCGTGCATTGCTATTCCTTGATCCACGACGACCTGCCGGCGATGGACAATGCGGATTTAAGGCGCGGCCAGCCGACCGTGCATAAGGCCTACGACGAAGCGACCGCGATCCTCGCCGGCGACGCGCTCCTGACCCTCGCCTTCGAAATCCTCGCCGATCCACGCACCCATGAAGACCCGCAAGTGCGTTGCCGCCTCGTCACTGCCTTGGCGCGCGCATCCGGCGTGCAAGGAATGGTGGGAGGGCAGATGCTCGATCTGATCGCCGAAACGACGCAACTCGACATCGGCGCCATCACGCGTTTGCAACGCCTTAAGACCGGCGAACTGATCGCCTTTTCGGCCGAGGCCGGCGCCATTCTCGGCAAGGCCGCGATGCCGCAGCACCATGCGCTGCGCGCCTATGCCCACGATCTCGGCCTCGCCTTCCAGATCATCGACGATTTGCTCGACTCCGAAGGGACCGAAGCCGAAACCGGCAAATCGGTCGGCCGCGACCGGGAGGCCGGCAAGGCGACCTTCGTCACCATTTTGGGATCGGAACGCGCGCGCGCGCAAGCCACGCTTTTGTCCGAACAGGCGATCCGCCATCTCGGCATCTTCGATTCCCGCGCCCAGCACCTCGCCGACGTCGCCCGCTTCGTGGTGGATCGGAAGAATTGACCTTTGGCCGTAAAACGCGCCATTAAGAACGGCATCACAAAAAGAACGGCGTCATTCCGCAACCCCGCCTGCAAATCGACAGGCCTTGCCCCAAGAACGAACATTTCGGCGCGATTTGCTGGCGGGGTATGTGGAATCCGATTTGGTTTAACGCAACGCCCTTAACACCGCCTCGGGATTTTTTTCGAGCACGCGCAGCAAAGCCGCCGCCGGGCCGTAGGGCGCGCTGCGGCCCTGCTCCCAGTTGCGCCAGGTGCCGATGCTGATGCGCAAGACCCGCGCGATCTGCTCCTGCGTCATGCCGAGTTTACGTCTTATGCCGAGCGGCAGGCGCCACGATTCGGGCAACGTCGTCATGTCGGGCGCGGTGTCGGGATCGGCGGCGATCTGCCGCGCGATCTCCTCGTCGGTTGTGGATTCGACTTTTGCCCGATCGAAATAGACCGGCAATTTGAAGACTTCGCTTTCCGTATAGCGCACCATGCGCGGTTTGGTTTTTCTCGCGGAACGCGGTTTTTTCGATTTTTTCATGATCCTTTCCCTTCCCGTTTGTTGGCGCGGCGCACCGAAATGATGCGGCATCGGTCGCCGCGCATCGTGTAAACAACGATCAAAATGCTTCCCCGATAACGGCACTTGGCAATCACGCGCGTTTCGCCATAATCTTGGCGACGATCGATCTTGGCCTCAATCACGTCGCGCAGCGCATGAGGCGCAACCTCGAACGACAGGCCGCGCGCTTGCTTGTTTTTCTCGTTTTTGGCGGCATCCCATTCGAATATCATTGGTTTTCAGCATATACGCACAATGCGTAGTTGTCAAGGAAAAACGGCCATGCTCTCTCTTCAAGCGATGTCATTCCGGAAAATTTTTTCGCGCCTGCAGGCGCGAAAAAATTTGTCCGGAATCCCATTTGTTTTTCTTGCCGGGCGTTGCGTTTTCGCGTTGGCCTTTCTTATGAATGTGGTGCCGTTTTCGGTGCCGGCCATCGCCACGCCCGCCCAAACGCCCGCCCCCCAACCCGCCATCGCCATGGAC
>DATKSH010000264.1:0-5935 GCA_035531735.1 Alphaproteobacteria bacterium | reverse complement strand
GCTGCCCTGATGCAGCCATTGGTGGAAACTGTGCTGGCTGATGGTGCCGCAATCGCCGAACAGCGCCGGCGCGGTTTCATAATCGGTATGTGCGCCTTCGCGTGTCGTGCTTTTGCCGTTGCTTTCCATCTCAAGCTGCTGAAGGTAGCGCGGCAAATTGCGCAAGCGTTCGCTGTAAGGCAACACCGCCAACCCGCGGCGATCGAGGAAATTACGTTGCCAGATGCCGAGCAGGCCGAGCAGGACGGGCATATTTTGCGCCAGCGGCGCGGTCATGAAATGCGCATCCATCGCCGCGGCACCGTCGCACATCGCGGCGAAGCGCGCGGGGCCGATGGCCAGCATGACAGCGAGGCCGACCGCCGACCACAGGCTGAAACGGCCGCCGACCCAATCCCAGATCGGGAAGATGTGGCCCGCCTCGATGCCGAATTTCCGCGCTGCCGCGATATTGGCGGAAACGGCAACGAAATGCCGGCTGACCGCGTCATCGCCAAGCTTGTCCGTCAACCAGCGCCGCGCCGCGCCGGCATTAAGCAGGGTTTCCTCGGTTGTGAAGGTCTTGGAAACCACGATAAACAAAGTCTCGGCCGGATCGAGGTTTTTGGTCGCCCGCAAAAGCTCGAAGGCATCGGCGTTGGCGACGAAATGCGCTTTGGGCCCATCGGCATAGGGCGCAAGCGCCTCCGTCGCAAGGCGCGGGCCCAAATCCGAGCCGCCGATGCCGATATTGACGATAGCGCGGATCGGCTTGCCGGCCGCACCCTTCCATTGCCCGCTGCGCACATCGTCGGCGAAGCGCGCCATGCGCCCGCGCACCGCGCGTATGTCCGGAATGACATCCTTGCCGTCAACCATCACCGGCGCGTCGGATGTTTGCCGCAAGGCGGTATGCAGCACGGCGCGGTTTTCGGTATTGTTGATCTTGTCGCCATGCACCATGCGCGCGCGCCAATCCTCAAGCCGTTCCTGCGCCGCGAGGCGCGCCAGAAAATCGACCGTCTTTGGCGTGGCGAATTGCAAGGCGTAATTGAGGCGCAAGCCGGCGGCGGCGATCTGGCAATGCGCAAGGCGATCTTTATCGGCGAAAACCAGGTCGCGCAGGGAAGCCGCGTCCAATTCTTGGCGATGCCGCGCCAGTTCCTGCCAGGCCGGCGTATCGGCAAGGCCGGCCATTTTATTTCCGCACTTGCAGTTCGGTGACCGAGGGCGTGACGCCCTCCGGCGCGCCGACCATCGCCAGCGTGACGCGCGCCGGGTCGAACCAGCGCGCGATGGCGGCCGCGACTTGGGCCTTCGTCACCGCACGGATCATGCCGTTGCGCTTATCGAGATAATCGGGGCCGAGATGATCGAGCTGCATCTCGATCAGCGCCGAAGCGATGGCGTCGGTCGAAGTGAGATCGAGCGGCAAGGAACCGGTCAAATAATCCTTGGCGCCCTTGATCTCCCCCGCCGTCACGCCGGATTTATAAAAACCCCGCATGACGCCGAGCGTCACGCCCCACGCCTTGCCGGTCTTGGCGTTGTCGGTCGCCGCCGATCCCACGATTATGGCGGCATGCTTCATCGGCGCCAATTGCGTGCCGATGCCATAGGTCAGGCCGCGCTTGTCGCGCACCGCCCGCATCAGGCGCGCGGAAAACCCGCCGCCGCCGAGGATATAATTGGCGATGTCGGCCGCGAACCAGTCGCGCGCGGCGCGCTTGGGCCCCGGTTCGGCAAACAGCAAATCGGTCTGCGTGCCCTTGCGCGGCACCAGGATGATGGCCGGTTTTGGCGGCCACGCGGCTTCGGGAACGGTTTCGAGGCGCGCGGTGGCCGGCAAATTGCCGAAAATGCGGTCGAGCGCCGGAGCAAGTTCGGCCGGCGTGATGTCGCCCGCCACCGCGACCAGCAAATTATCGCGCGCGAGATGGCGGGCGGTGAAGGCCTCGATGTCGTTCTGCGAAAGCCCGGCGAGGGATTTGGCGGTGCCGAGGCTGCGTTCGCTATAGGGATGGCCGGCGAAGATATAACTCAAAAGCGCATAGCGCGCCTGCCAGCCGGGATCGCCAAGCTCGAAGCGCAGCGAGGTTATCTGCTGCGCGCGCAGGCGATCGACGGCGGCGGGATCGAAGCGCGGCTCGCTGAGCGCCAGGTGCAAAAGCTTGAAAGCCGTCACGCGGTCGGCGCTCAGCATCTTGATGCCGCCCGTGAGCGCGTCGCGCCCCGCGCCAAAGCTCATCTGGATGCCGTTGTCGGCCAATTGCTGCTGGAATTGCGCGGCGTCATAAGGCCCGGCACCTTCGGCCAAAAGGTTCATGGTGAGGGTGGCAAGGCCCTGCTTGTCGACCGGGTCCTGCTCGACGCCGCCCTTGAAGGCAAATTGCATCGAGATCAGCGGCAATTGATGATCCTCGACCAGCCATGCGGTGATGCCGCCGGGGCTCGTCACCTCTTCGACATTGATCGCGTGGGCGGGCGTTGAGAAAACGAGAAACATCAACGCGAAGATGAAAGCGGTTTTCTTCATCTTATGCTCTCGCCATGCTGGAGCATCGGCTGTGCGGACGCGCCCTTGGCTCCCGCTTCAGGTAACAGCAAGCCGGCGATGGCATGCTTGTCCGCGACCAAATATTTAAGCGCGGCATCGACCTGTTCCGGCGTCACGGATGCGATGCGGTCGGGCCACGCCTCGACATCGGCGACTTTATGGCCGGTGGTCAAAGCCTCGCCGAAATCGTAACCGGCGGCCGTCAGGCCGTCGCGAGCAAAAATCGCTTCGCGCTGCAGGCGCTTCTTGGCATTCTCGATTTTTTGCGGATCGAGGCCGGTCTTGGCAAGCGCGCGCAATTCGTCGCGCAAATCGCCGGCCATGGTTTTGGGATCCTTGCCCGGCTGCGGCACGAGCGCGATGGCGAAGACGGTATCGCTGCGCGCGTCGGGATCGTAGTCGACGTCGATGCCGCTGGCGACGCCTTGCTTGACCACCAGGTCGCGGTAAAGCCGGCCGACCTCGCCGCTGTCGAGCGCCTCTTCCAAAACCTCGAACGCGTAAGCCTGATCGCCTTTCTGGGTGCTGTAGGACGGCACCACCGCCAGCCATTCGAATTGCGGCTGGGCGACGCCGGGATCCTTGGCGGTATAGCTGGTTTCGCTCGGCAGACCGGGCGGCGGCGGCGGCTTCCGCGGCGCAACATCGCGGCGCGGCACGCGGCCATAAGTTTTCTCCGCCAGTTTTTCGACCTTGGCGGCATCGACATCGCCGACGATCACCACCACCGCGTTGTTCGGCGCGTAATGCTCATGATAAAAATGCATCGCGTCGGCGGCGGTGAGTTTTTCGATCTGCGGCTTCCAGCCGATCACCGGCCGGCCATAGGGGGAATCCGGCATCAGCGCACGGCGCATATGCTCCTCAAAACGGCCTCCGGGATCATTGTCGGTGCGCTGCTGGCGCTCGTCCAGCACCACCTGCAATTCCGGCGTCGCCACTTTCGGCGTGATGTCGAGATTGTGCATGCGGTCGGCGTCCATCCGCATGATTAGCGGCAGGCGGTCCTTGGCCACCATTTCATAAAAGCCGGTGTAATCGTAAGAGGTGAAGGCGTTGTCGTTGCCGCCTTGCGCGGCGACGATGCGGCTGAATTTGCCGGGCCCGATCTTCTTGGTGCCGCGGAACATCAAATGCTCGAGATAATGGGCAAGGCCGGTCCGGGGCGGCACCTCGTCGGCCGAGCCGATCTTGTACCACACCATTTGCAAAACCGCCGGCGCGAGGTGGTTTTCGACCACCACCACCTGCAACCCGTTTTTGAGCGTAAATGTTTTGGGGTAGAAGACGCCGGCGCGCGCGTTAAAGGAAACGAAAAAAACCGCCAGCGCGGCGAGGGCAACAGAAAGCCGGCGCGCGCCCATCACAAGCCCAGCCAGCCGGATTTTTGCCGCTCGATGATCGGCGTCGCGCCCTTGTCGAGCGGCTGGCCTTTTTCCTGCGCGGCCTTGATGCGCGCGGCCTCTTCCGGCGCGTTGACAACCACGCCCGGCTTTTCTGCCTTCTTCCACCACAAAAGCCGATCGACTAGGTGCTGGGAGCCGACCATCTGGTGGGCGTCTTCCTGATCGACGACCGTGCGGATATTGGGCATCGCGGCGGACGCGTCGGTTTTCGCCAAAAGGGTTTTCTCGATCGGGGAATCGCCGGCCGCGTTTGGCGGCACCGTGTTGGCATCGCCGCCGAACAAGGCCGCGTTGGCTTGCTGGCTGGTGCTGACCGCCTGCGGACGCGCCGCGCCGGGATCGGGCGGGCGCAGGGTGAAATCGGGCGGCATCGAGAGCGGCGGCTGATTGACCACGTCGAATTCGTTGGGCACATCGCGGCCGAGGCCCAGTTCTTCGCGCGCGTCGCTGCAGGCCGCCAGCATAAAGGCGACGAGGCTCAGCGCGATGATGAGGCGTGTCGAGGGCATCGAAATGACCGGGTAGCTTGAGATTGGGGCAAAATTAGGCCGATACCGCGCCCGATGCAACGGCTTAACGCGCTTTGCGGAAGCTGTCCAATAGCAACAGGGCGATGCCGAGATCGATGGCGGCGTCGGCAAGGTTGAAGGCATACCAGTGATAGCCGAAAACGTGGAAATCGAGAAAATCGACCACCACCCCGTAATTGAGCCGGTCGACCACGTTGCCGAAGGCGCCGCCCATCACGAAACCGAGGCCGAGCGCCACCATAGTCGAGCCGGTATGCCACAGCCAGCGTCCGAGCAGGAACAGGATCACGGCGGCGAAGGCCAAAAGAACGTAACGCACGACATGCGGATTGAAATGGCTCAAGAGGCCGAAAATCATGCCCCGGTTGCGCACCAAAACCAGGTTGAGAAACGAGGTCACCGGCACCACATGCGGCGGCTGCATCACCACCGACACGATCACCCATTTGCTCATCTGGTCGCATAATGCGACCAGCGCGGCGAGGTAAATGCCGAGATTGAGGCGCGGATGGTTGCTCATGCAACCTCTCGGTGCGTCATGCCCGGCCTTGTGCCGGGCATCCACGTCTTTGTTTTACAACATGGATGGCCGGGCCAAGCCCGGCCATGACGAAAACGGAAAGGGAAAAGGATTGCCGACATTTCAAGCCGCTTCTTTCCGGGAATTCAGAACCGCGTCGTGGCAGCGGTTGCACAAATCGGGATGATTCGCATGGGTACCGACTTCCGGCAGCACCTGCCAGCAGCGTTCGCATTTTTTGCCGTCGGCCGGCTCGATCGTGACGGAAATGGTATTAGCCGGATCGGCGGCGCGTTTTTCGTCGCGTAGCAGCGTAATCGCCGAGCTGATGCAGATTTCCGCGAAATCGAGGCCGTCGAGCAGCGCACCCTCCTCCGCCGTCAGATAGACACGCGGATGCGCTTGCAGACTGGAGCCGATTTTCTTTTCGTTGCGCGCAAGTTCCATCGCACCCGTCACTTCGCGGCGGATGGTGCGGATTTTGTCCCATTTTTCCGCGAGATCGGGATTAAGCCACGCTTTCGGCACTTCGGGGAATGTATGCAGATGCACGCTGTCATTCTGGTCGCCGTGACGGGCGAGGCAGGCTTCCTCGGCGGTGAAGCATAAAATCGGGGCCAGCCACACGACCAGATAATTAAACACATGCTCCATGACGGTGCGGGCGGCGCGGCGGCGCTTGGCATCATGCCGGTCGCAATAAAGGCTGTCCTTGCGGATGTCGAAATAGAAGGCGGACAGATCGACCGCGCAGAAATTATGCAATTCGACCAGCATATGGTTGAAATCGCATTTCGCGATGTCGGCGCGGATGATTTCGTCAAGTTCGGCGAGACGATGCAAAACCCACCGTTCAAGCTCCGGCATTTCGCCGTGCGGCAAGCGTTCTTTTTCGCTCATGCCATCAAGGGCGCCGAGCAGGTAACGAAATGTGTTGCGGAAA
>DATKSH010000263.1:0-3897 GCA_035531735.1 Alphaproteobacteria bacterium | reverse complement strand
GCCCCAGCAACAACGACTCAACCGGTTGCGCAGGCACAGCCGATGCAGCCAACGGCCGTGACACCGCAAGCCGCTGCTCCATCATCCGCGCCGCAACTGACGATGCCATCAACAGCGGCAGCGCCCGCAGCAGCGGCGGCTCCCACGGCGGCAGCCCCCACGGCACCGGCGCCGACTGCCACGCAAGCGCCGGCCGAGGGGTTGGCCGCGCAACCAGCCGCTCCACATGCTGCCATCGCGGAAGCAGGGCAAGCGGAAACAAGAGGCGCTGCCTATGAACAGCGGCCGCGCCGCGAGCCTCCGGTGGACGAGGAAGACATCCGCCGCCGCGCGCGCCGCGCCACAGAAACGCACGAGCGCGAACGCCTCTGGCGGCTGCGCGACCAGCAGGAAATGCAGGAACAATTGGTGCGCGAACGCCATAACCTGACTCCACATCGCGAAGAACATCGCTCAAGCGTGCCCCATGCGGCGGCACACGGACCGGCAACGCCAAGACCGATCCATGAAATCGAAGCGCCGCTTTTCATTATTTTACCGCCTTCGCGCGCGGCCAAAACCGTGCCGGCGGCGGAAAAAGCTCCGCGCGGTCGTTTGGCCGCCGCGCCGCCCCGCGCCGGCGCACATCCGGCGCGCGAAGAAAAGATCGCGCGCGGCAAGCCGCCGGTTCCCGTTAAAGCGCCAGCCGGCCGGTTCGCGGCGCGTTTGAACAAATGGCTGGCGACGCTGTGGAAGGGGCGTGGACCGCCATCACCACCGCCGCACCTTCCCCGCGCGGAGGAATTGAAAACTGCTGCCGCGCCGCACAAACCGCCGACCGGAAACCGTGCGGCACTGGAGGCGCTTTTCCCGCCTCTCAAAACCACGCGCAAGCCGGGCTTCAAGGAACGGATGCTCGCGCGTTCCTTGCCGCTGCCGTGGGCGCTGTTTCCCACGCCGCTCAAAATAAAATGGCCGCTGAAACCACGTGCGCCGGAAACGGCGGCAAAGCCCGAACCGGCCGCCGTTCCCGGCCAAGCACGGGAAAAACCGGTGTGGAAAGTCAAGGCCGTCAAGGTGATGCCGCGGCCGGTCGCCGCCGGCCTCAATGGCGCGGCGTTGAATGCCGGGAATCTGCACCGGCCCGATCCGCGGCCGCAGCTTGCACACAAGGGCAAGGCGGATCTTGTTACGCCGGAACCCGAAATCTGACTTCTCCGTTAGACGAAAAAATGCTTTGCCGCTAAACTGCCGGCGAAAGAGGCCGGCCGATGAGCAAAAAACAGGTGCGCGCGGAAAAACCGAATTCTTCACGGGAGAGCGATCCCGCCGTCATCGATGATCTGTTCGCGGGCGCGCGGCGTTCGCATCAGGCGGGAAACCTGGCCGAGGCCGAGGCGCTTTACCGGCGCATCCTGTCCCGCGATCCGCGCCACGCCGATGCCATGCATTTGCTTGGCGTACTTGCCGATCAAAGCGGCCGGCCCGAAGAGGCCGTCGATTTGATCGAGCAGGCGATTGCGATCAACGACGCCTCGTTCTATCGCAACAATTTTGGCAATGTCCTGCGGCGACTGGGACGCTTCGACGAGGCGGCGGCGCACTACGCGCGCGCGGTCGCCCTCAAACCCGGCAATACCGAAGCGCATTACAATCTCGGCAATCTGCGGCTCGATCAGGGATGTTTTGCCGAGGCCGAGGCTTGCTATCGGCAAGCCATCATCGCCAAGCCCGGTTTCGCGCTCGCATATATGAATCTCGGCAATGCCCTGCGCCTGCAAGAGCGGCTTGACGAAGCGGAAGCCTGTTACGCGCGCGCGGCGGAACTGAAACCGGATTATGCCGAAGCGCATTACAACTATGGCAACACACTACAGGATCGCGGCGCGTTTGAAGACGCCGCCGCCTGTTTCCGCTGCGCGCTGGCCCTCAGGCCCGACTACACCGAAGCGCTTCTCAATCTCGGCAATGCCTTGCGCAGCCTTGGCCAATTCGGCGAGGCCTTGGCGTCCTACCGGCGCGCCGTCCAAATCCGGCCCGGCTATGCCGAAGCTTATGTCAACGAAGCGATGACGCTTTTGCTGGCCGGCGACTTCGCGGCCGGCTGGCCTCAATATGAATGGCGCTGGCGCAGCAAAAACGCCAAGCCACACGGGCTTGCGGCCCCCTTATGGGACGGTGGCGATTTCGCCGGCAAAACTATTCTTCTCCATGCCGAGCAAGGCTTGGGCGACAGCATCCAGTTCGTTCGTTATGCGCCTTTGGTCAAGGCCAAGGGCGGCACGGTGTTTCTCTCCTGCCCCGCTTCACTGACACGCTTGTTTCAAAGCGTTCCCGGCATCGACCGAGTTATTGCCGATGGCGCGGACTTGCCGGCTTACGACGTGCAGGCGCCGCTGATGAGCCTGCCGATGCTGTTCGGCACGCGGCTCGACACGATTCCGTGCGGCACGCCCTATCTCGCGCCGGCGGCCGAACTTGCCGTCGCATGGGCGAAAAAAATCCCGCACGGCGGGGACCTCAAAATCGGCTTGGTGTGGGCCGGCACACCCCTGATCGACCGGCCCGACAACCGCGCGGTTGACCGGCGGCGCAGCTTAAAGCTCGAACGATTGACGCCTTTGGCAAGCGTGCCCAACTTGCGTTTTTTCAGTTTGCAAAAGGGCGCGGCAGGCGAAGAGGCGAAAAATCCGCCGCCGGGAATGAATCTTATCGATCTGATGGACGAGGTTGAGGATTTCGCCGACACGGCGGCCCTGATCGCCGGGCTCGATCTCGTGATCGGCGTCGATACCTCGGTCGTTCACCTTGCCGGCGCGATGGGGAAGCCGGTGTGGGTACTGTCGCGCTATGATGGCTGCTGGCGCTGGCTCGCCGAACGCAGCGACAGCCCGTGGTATCCGAGCCTGCGCCTGTTCCGCCAGCCGCAGCCGGGCGACTGGGATTCGGCGATTGACGATGCGCGGCGAGCGCTGGCCGAAAAACGCTACTGACCGATCAGGCTTTTCAATTGCCCGCCGACGCCGCCCACGTCCTTGACAGCGCCGCCAACGGCACCCTTGACCGCGCCGGTCAACTGGCCGGTGAACTGGCTGGCGGCAACTTGCGAGGCTTCGCGGGTGATGACCCCGAGCACTTCATCCGCCACCTGCGCCGCCGTCGCACCACCCGAAGCCTTGCCGATATTGGTGAGACGGATAACCGGCAATGGCGCACTAAGGGAACGGCCTTTCAGCATCGTTTGGCTGACGCTAACCTCGCCGCCGCGAACGACGAGGTCGTCGATCACGATCTTGCGGCCGGGACCGTTGCTGTTGGTGGTCTCATTGCGGGCCTGCGGGCCGCTCATGGCCGCCGCATAGGCACGCGTGTTGTTGGCGATGGTTTGCAGGTTGCTGGCGCCGTTATCGGCAAGTTCATAGATCACCTGCGGCTTGTCGATGGCGACCGAGCGGATCACGATCGGGCCGCTGCCGCGCAGCGAGGAAGTATCGAGTTGCACCGCGATCGACCCAACCGAAAGCGCCGTACCGGAAGAAAAGCCCTTCGGGTTGGCGACGCGGAAGCCGTTCAGCGAGCCCTGCCCCGAAGCGAGCTCTAGCGTGACGCCGCCAAGCGAGACTTCGGATTGCGTCGCCGCGCTGCCATAACGTTCGACCGCGACCTTGATGATATGGTCGATATTGGCCCACATGAAATAGGCGCCGATTCCGACAATCACGATAAGGGCGGCAAGGCCAATCATCAGTTTCTTCATCATGACATCTCCTTCGCGCCGAACGCGCGGATGGGGCGGGAACAAAAGGTTAGAACGGCACGGCCGCGCCGGCAAGAGCGCGGATGCACGCTCTTTTATTTCCTGCTATAGAAGGAAAAAGGCGAGCATAGGAGGATTTACCATGGCTATCGTTATGGAAC
>DATKSH010000262.1:0-3408 GCA_035531735.1 Alphaproteobacteria bacterium | reverse complement strand
GCCTGGCGGCGATTTGCGGCCCGAGATCGGCGGCAATGAGAATCTCTTCCAATTCGCCGAGCGCGGCCTCGTCAAGCCGGCGCTTGGTGAAAATACCGCCGATGCCGTCGGTTAGCTTGTCCGAACTGCGCGCGAGCCCGGCGCGCAGGCGGGAGAGCCAGCCGGATTTTTCCTCATTATTCGTCATGTCATCCATCGTGCGGTTATATTCCTGCCCGCATCCGCACGCGCTTTAACCGTCACGATTTCACCGACCGGCGCATGGCCGGCCAATTTTACCTTGGCGAATTGGCGTGTGCGACCGAAGCCGTTTTTCTCGACCAACACATCGAAGCTCTTGCCGATCAGGGATTGCACATGGCGCGTGGCGGCTTTTTCGCCGAGCGCGCGCAAACGCTCGGCGCGTTCCTTGCGCAGCGCGCCATGCACCTGCGGCATGCGCGCGGCCGGCGTGCCCTTGCGCGCCGAATAGGGAAATACATGCAGCCATGTGAGGCCGCATTCCTCGACCAGGTCTTCGGTATTCCGAAACATCGCGTCGCTTTCGGTCGGAAAACCGGCGATGAGGTCAGCGCCGAAAGCGATGCCGGGGCGCAAGCGGCGCGCGCGGTCGCATAATGCGACCACGTCGGCGCGCGCATGCCGGCGCTTCATACGCTTCAAGATCATGTCGTCGCCGGCTTGCAGGCTCAAATGCCAATGCGGCATCAGGCGCGGTTCCTCGGCCAGCGCACGCCACAAATCCTCATCGATGGCGGCGGGATCGAGCGAGGAAAGCCGCAGGCGCGGCAATTCCGGAACTTGCGCGAGTACGCGGCGCACCATCTGGCCAAGGTGCGGCTTGCCGGGAAGGTCGCCGCCGTAGGAAGCAATATCGACGCCGGTAAACACCACTTCGCGATAGCCTTGCGCGGCCAGCGCCCTTGTCTCCTCGGCAATCGCACCCATCGGCACCGAGCGCGATGTCCCGCGCCCTTTCGGGATGATGCAAAAGGTGCAGGCGTGATCGCAGCCGTTCTGCACCGCGACGAAGGCGCGCTGCAGGGTCGAATGGGCGGGACCAACCGCTTCCCTCTCACGGCTCGTTTTCTCGGCAACCGGCGCGCCGGAGCGTAAGGCGAGAAAGCTGGTGGCTTCGATCTTGCGCTCGTTGCCGATCACATGGTCGACTTCGGGCATCGCCGCGAACGAGGCCGGGTCGATCTGAGCGGCGCAGCCGGTGACGATAATCTTGGCCAAAGGGCGCTCGCGGCGCGCCTTGCGGATCGCCTGCCGCGCCTGCCGTTCGGCCTCGGCGGTGACGGCGCAGGTGTTGACGATCACCGCGCCATCAAGCCCGGCGGCCAGCGCGTTGCGCCGCATCGTTTCCGACTCATGGATATTGAGGCGGCAGCCGAAAGTGATGATTTCGGGGGCGGTCATGGCGCGATGGCCGCCAAGAATTCGTCATCCAGCTCGCCGCGATAGACTATCGCGGTCGGGCCGGTGAGAATCACATGATCGTCGGCGCGCCATTCGACGAAAACATCGCCGCCATCCATCGCTATGGCCGCGCGCCGCGCGCTCAATCCCCGCCGCACGGCCGCCACCAACGTCGCGCAAGCGCCGGAACCGCAAGCCGGCGTGATACCAGCGCCACGTTCCCACACCCGCATGCGGATGCGATCAGCCGCGATGATTTGCGCAATCTCGATGTTGCAGCGGTCCGGGAACAAGGGATCGTATTCCAGCTTGGGGCCGATTTCCCCCAACGGGATTTTTGCGGTGTCAGGCACGAAAAAAACCGCATGCGGATTGCCCATATTCACGCAACATGGATCGTCGAGAGGGCCGAGCGCCAGCGGCACGTGCAACGTATCGGCGACCGGCTTTGCCAGTGGAATATCTTTCCAGCCAAGACGTGGTGGGCCGAAATCGACCGCGATCAGGCCGGGGGCGTCTTCATAAACCGGCAACAGGCCGGCAACGGTTTCGATCACCGCCTGCTTGCGGCCCAGTTCCGAGAACAATAAACGCGCGATGCAGCGGGTGACGTTGCCGCAGGCGCACTGCGCCGAGCCGTCGGAATTATACATATCGAGATAAACGTCGGCGCCGGGAGATTTCGGCTTCAGCATGACGATAAGCTGGTCGTAGCCGATGCCGCGGCGGCGGTCGGCCAGCGCGATCAACTCTTCTTTCGCGGGCTTAAATGGCTGCTGGCGTCCGTCGAAAATGACGAAATCATTACCGAGGCCGTGCATTTTAAGGAAGGAACGCAGCATCCCCCGTTTATAAAACGGGCGCCGCGCGAAGGCGAATCAAACGAAATCCCGCCTAGCGCCGCGCGGCCAGCGGTTCCGGGCCGCCGCCTTGTTCCTCCTCTTCTTCCGGCTGGAAGAAGGGGTTTTGCTGGGCTTGCGGATTGCGGGCCGCGGCCTGCTGGGCGGCCGGGGGCGATTGCGTTGCCGGCGCGCCGGTATTGCCGTCGGGCGCCGGGGGTTGCGAGAGGCCGCCTTCGGGGCCGAAGTAATTGCTGGGCGTCGAGGGCTGGTCGCCGAACGGCGAGGCCGGCGCGCCGCCGGGACGCTGGCGTTGCTCGACCGCCGTCGCTTCGTTGATCGCCTCGATGATACGGTAATAATGCTCGGCATGTTGAAGATAATTCTCGGCCGCCACGCGGTCGCCGGCGCTTTGCGCGTCGCGCGCGATGGCTTGGTATTTCTCGTAAACCTGCCACGCGTTGCCGCGCACGCGCACATCGAGGCAATGGCTGTCGAAGGTCTGATGCCGCAGAGACGCCGCCGAGCGCGGGCGATTGGAATTGTTCATTGGGCTCGGCGCACCGCCGTTCCCGTTACCACCACTATGCCCACCGTGACCGCCATGGCCACCGTGATGGCGACCGCGCGGCCGCCGCCCGTTCGGACCTTGTCTCATGAATCGTTCCCGTTCTTTCGTTATATCCTGTTCAACCCGTCTTGCGCCGGTTCGTTTATGTTCGCTTCGGGAAAGCGACGCAAGGTTACCCTTGCAATCCGAATTTTCCAGCCTTCGTTCTTCGGCATGTCATGCATGCCCCGTTACGCGCAAGTGGAGGCATCCTAACGGGCCCTCATCCGGCAAACAACCTCTTTTTTGGCGGTCGAAAGCCTTTACCCCCGGCGCAACAGTCAATGCTTATCTGTAACCATAACGCCAAAAGGGTTGCCGAAAAGCGGCATAAATTTGCTAAAGAAAGGTCATTCCTTCCTTGGCGGAATCGAATCATGCGCCATTCGCCCCTTCTGCCGATCCTCGCGGTTTGCTTTTTCCTCGCCTTCCCTTTGGCCGGCACGCAGGCGCAAACCCGCCCCGCCCCGGACAAGGTGACGGCTTTCACGTTAGGGGTTTTGTTTAAGCTGTTGCCATTACCGCTGGCGCCGAATT
>DATKSH010000261.1:0-3110 GCA_035531735.1 Alphaproteobacteria bacterium | reverse complement strand
AGTTAAATACCGACCCTCTACTTCTTCAATGGACTTCAGTACAACAGGACTTCTCTAATGTATTACATGGCCAGTTTAGTCGCATTGAAAATGACAATCACTCCGACGCTTGGTTCGGCTGCCAGAATCGGCGGACTGAAGCAAAAGGCGACGCATGTCAATTTCATATGGTCGATACCGATATTCGCCGCATGGAAGTCCAAGAACAAATTGTAAATACCGGAACGGAAATCTTCTTCGCTCCGAACGATATTCCCGATCACCTGTCGCTTAGTTATCTCGGTCCGAAAGGATGGAGGAATGTTATTCATAAAATCGAGAACGTCCAAAAAGCGCACCCAGGCGGCGCTTTTATAGCATTGCCCTCCACAATGATGGAGCTTCGGGACGACTATTATTCCGCATTGTCTGGAAATCCCGAATACGAGCAAAGCGCCTTAGTGGCACATGAAAATTTTGTTCGTTCGTTATCTCCCGAAGGAAAGAAATTCGTCACAGGATTTGCTGAATCCTATAAGAAGGCATCTTCGGCACCGCCTTCACAGCCGAATCTTGCTCTTTCACCATCAGCACGCAAAGACAGCCGACCATCGGCACGGACCGCCATACCGCCGCTGCCAATAAAGAAAGAGGGGGCCGAAGCGGCAAAACCAAAACCACTTACGAGCCCCGCAAATAAAGTCCGCACGGCCGGCTTCTCTGCCGGAACATAGTCGTCAATTTCTCCTTCCTTTTGCCTCAATTTCCCGCCAGATTGGCCCGATGCGCATCGTTCTTCTGGCCCTTCTCCTGATCCTGCCGGCCCTCACCGCCCGCGCGGCCGATCCCAATTATGCGCAGGAATCGGCGGCCTCGGTGACGGCAACCAAGCAAGCGGCCGAAGTCGCCGCCAAGGCCCTTGCCGCTCATAAGCCGCCGCCCGGCTATAACGCCGCGATGGCGATGAAGCCCCTGCCTGCGCCGGTCGATGTGCCGCCGGCGCCGGAGCCGATTGCGGCGCCGACACCGCCGCCCGATACGGAGGCCGAAGTGCTGCCGGCGCCCGATCTCACGCCGCAGGATCGCGCCGACATCAAGCGCATCCAGCTTTACCTCAATCAATTGAAAAGTATCAAAGCCGATTTCATGCAGATCGACGACCACGGCGGCACCATGCGCGGCATCATCGACATCGAGCGCCCCGGCAGGATGCGCGTGACCTATGCCAAGCCGTCCGGCGATTTCATCGTCGCCGACGGCGATTTCGTCCATATCTGGAATGCCGATTTGCAATCGCAAACCAACGTGCCGGAGCGCGCAAGCCTCGCCGATTTCATTTTGCGCGACCCAATCGTGCTCAGCGGCGACGTCACGATCACCAAATTCGAGCGCAAATCGAGCAAGATGGAATTGACCCTGACGGAAAGCAAAGACCCCGGCGCCGGCAGCCTGACCCTCGTATTCGAGGATCATCCCCTGATCCTGCGCCAATGGCGGGTGATCGATGCCGAGGGCCATACCACCGGCGTCAACCTCACCGACGAACAGGCCGGCGTCGATTTTCCCGACAGCACCTTCAACTTCGTGCCGCCAACCTTCGGGCGCGGCTTGCATACGGAAACCGTTCCGTAATCGCCGTATGCGCCTCGTCACATGGAACATCAACTCCGTCCGCCTGCGCCTCGGCCTTGTCGAGCGGTTGATCGACGAGGAAAGGCCGGACGTCATTTGCCTTCAGGAAACCAAGACCATCGACGATACCTTTCCGCGCGCGGCCCTCGCGGCCAGAGGCTACAAGCACCAGCATATCCTCGGCATGAAGGGTTATAACGGCGTCGCGATTGTTTCGCGCCTGCCGCTGGCGAAAACCGGCTCGCGCGACTGGCAGGGGCGCGCCGATTGCCGCCATGTGTTCGCCACCTTACCGGACGGCGCCGAAATTCATTGCTGCTACGTGCCGGCCGGCGGCGATATTCCCGATGCCAAAGCAAATCCGAAATTCGCCCATAAACTGGGGTTTTTGGATGAAATGACGGCATGGTGGAAAAGCCGCAAGGACAGGAAACCGAAAATCCTGGTCGGCGATTTGAACGTCGCGCCTTTGGAAAACGATGTGTGGTCGCATAAACAAATGCTCGGGGTCGTTTCGCATACGCCGATCGAGGTCGAAAAGCTGGCGGCATGGCAGAAGGCGCATAAATGGATGGACGCCGTACGCCATTTCACGCCGCACGAGGAAAAACTTTATTCGTGGTGGAGCTATCGCGCGGCCGATTGGCAGGCGTCGGATCGCGGAAGGCGGCTCGATCATGTGTGGGTGACGCCCGATCTGGCGCCGGCGCTGAAAAAAGCGAAAATCCTGCGCGATGCCCGCGGCTGGGCGCCGAAGCCGAGCGACCATGTGCCGGTGATCGTGGAAATTGGGTGACGGTTAGCGAGGCTTCGACGTCGCGACGATGATTTTTTCGCCGAATTCCTTGATGAAATGAGCACGGGCGAAAGATTCGGGATCGGCTTCATCGGACGGGACGGTTACTTCCTTGACGTCCTTCGGGATATAGGGCGGCGCGAATTTACCTGCTTGCAAGGAAGGGCTCGCCGTATCCGGAACGGCGAGATACGATTTCGTGCGCAGGAATTCGAGGGCCGGCAGCATGATGACGTCGAAAACGTAATGGGAATTGTCGGCCGCCTTGGTGAACCAGTAGCCGATAATGGTGTTGAGCGGCAAATGACTCAGGCGCGCGGTGCGGATAAAGCGCGGGACCGAAGCGGCCATATAGGTGCGCGGTGCCGACATCACGCCTTGTGGTATCCCCGATACCACTCCACAAATCTCGGTACGCCCTCGCCAATCGTGGTCGTCGGCTTGAAGCCGAAATCGCGGGTTGAGGCGGCAATGTCGGCAAAGGTCTCATGCACGTCGCCGGGTTGCATGGGCTGGAAGTCGATTTTCGCCTTTTTGCCGATGGCCTTTTCGAGCGTGGCGATGAAATCCATCAGGTTTTCTGCGCGTGAGTTGCCGAAATTATAGAGCCGCGCCGGCGGCGTTTCGGCCTGCGGCGACTTGTCGAGAACCGCCAGTACGCCGGCGACGATGTCGTCGATATAGGTGAAATCGCGCTTCATGT
>DATKSH010000260.1:0-3294 GCA_035531735.1 Alphaproteobacteria bacterium | reverse complement strand
GCTTGATAGGCATAACGGCCTCCTTTGTGTTTGAGGCCGTTACCAAGGTCGTTTTTCAGGAAAGATTTTCGACTTTGAGCATCAGCCTCGTTTGAAACGGCTGATGCAGATGATTGCCCAGCCGTCTAACGGTACTGAGCGTAGTAATAAGAGACGCAGAAAAGCCCCTCCCGCACATGCGGGGCATTCGAAGAACGAATTGGGGCTCGGTTCACCATTTCAACAATCTCCTCATATATAAGAGTAACTTTTTATAGTGATGAAGGTCAAGCCGGTTGAAGCGTTAAATTAGTTTCACGGCTCCGGCGCTTCGGGCTCGTATCCGGGCGCTGGTGCAAAATCGACATATATCCCATATTGGGCGAGAACCTCGGCGCGCTGATTATCCCAAGCCCAAGCAATATGCTCGGCGGTTTCCCATTCGGTGCGGCGGAAAGGCATTTTTTCCGAATCCGGTATGTTTCGCGCGCGCGGGCGCTGGCCGGGCCTATTCGGACGCAGTACCGGGCGGAATGCCGGTTTTCCGGGCCGCGCCCGGATCGGCATACGCCGCCGCCGGCGAGGCCGGGTGTATGGTTTGAGCGGATTGGACTTTATCAGATTGGCGACATACCGGCTCAAGCTGCGCGGCAAGCGGCCCGCAAAAGCATAGCCGGCCAGTATCCGCTTGATGCGCCGGGGCATGGGCCGTTTAAGGCCCAATTCTTTTTCCATCTCGCGGCATACTTGTTTCGACTTTTTCCAATGCTCGCCGGGCCAGACGGTTTTGCCGGTAGCGAGGCTCACCCGGCACCACATGACGTGAAAATGCTGCCGCCCATCGAGGACATGTTCGACGATCACTCGCTGATGATTGCCCGGCTTATATCCATACTTCTGCTCGCAGCGGGCGACGATTTTAAGCACTTGTTCATCGGTCAATCGCTCATCCCCGAACGGGTTGATGCTGATATGATGCAGGGGCTTCTTGGCCTTAGTGTTGCTGGCGATGGCCCACATATTATGGAAGGCTTCATCCAGATTCGCGGCGGCGGGATCGCCGATCTCGACAAGGCGGATTTTCTCGTTCTTGCCTACGTTTTTCAGATAATCCGCCGCCGCCCGATAGCCGCCCCGGATGTTGCTCTTGATAATCACGGGCTTACGGCTCCGGGTCGCCGTTAGCCAGCTTTTGCAGCACGGCCCGCATGATCCTTGCCGTCTCCTGCCGGTAGGCTTCAAAACCGGACATAGCCTCAGCGGGGCTTATGGCTCCCATGTTGCAATAGCGCGCGATCTGGTTGGCGTTGTTTCCCTGCATCCTGTATTCGCGGTAATAAAGGCGCATAAATTCGGTCAATTCCGGGTCGCGCGGCGGCGTGTAATCGGAAGCAAGCGCCGCCGCCCGGATATAGCTATTGACCGAGCAGCCGGCGGCCCTTGCCTTGGCCCTGACGATCTCAAGCTCGGTGGCCGAAAACCGGACGCCGAGGGGATGCGGGCGCGTCCTGGGGGTCGGTTTATTGCCTTCCTTTTTCGTTTCTTCCTTCGGCGCATGCCGGGATTTTCTATCCGGCTTTGGTGCCGGTCTGGGCCTCCGCGACGTGATCTCTTTTTTGGCTGCCGTTTTCGCTTTTTCCAGTTTTTCGGCTTGCGGATTCGGCCCAATTTCATCACCGGGCTTCAGCCCGCCGGCGCATGGTGCAACCATGCGCGCAACTTGCGCGAAGCTTGTGGCCGAATCCTCTTTTTCAGGTGCCGTGGTCGCACCATGTGGGACGGATTTGTTTTCGGGTTCTATTTTCGGTGAGGTATCGGAAACAATCGAAGGCCCGAATAAAACGCCCGCCGCCCTGAATTGCACCAATACAAACGGTCTGGACTTTGAATCGCGCATGATCCACGTCCTTTCGAAATGAGCTTTTTGGAAATGACTTAAAGAAAAGTTTTCTGCGGCAACGCCGGAAACGGGACGCCGCTTATTGGGCGTCCGGCTTATCTCCCGTGTTTTTTTCCGGCAGATCGCAGCGAAGCCGCCCGTGTTTGGTATTGAGCGGGCACACGGGCAGGCCCGCGCGCGCCCATTTCGGAAGTAAACGGACATTGTATCCACATCCATCTTGACCGCATTCCGCTTTCAGCATCCGCACACCCGGTTTCTTTTGCTTGTCGAGGCGGGTTGCGTAATCAAGCTTGCCGTGCGGCAGCGGGCCGAGACTGGCCGCTATGGCTTGCAGCCGTTCCGTTAAAAGAGGAGTCGGTGTGGCGTGGCGCATCGGCCCATCAAGGCCGATACGCAACGCGATTTCCTTATAGTCTTTGCCGCATCCGGCATCGGGCGGCAGGAGCGTATGTATCAAGGCAGGAACAAGGCGGCCAAGAACCTCGACCGGTTCCGCCGCATCACAACGAATGATGATCTCGTAATGCTCGTCGGCCGAGTAACTGCAATGCCAGCATTCGAGCGGAATGCGCGCGCGCTTGCCCATCGAGGTAAAGGCGATAGCGGCCCGTATCTTCTCCGGCAGTTTGTAATTGAGCTTTTCAAAATATGCCCTTAGCTCGCCGGTGGCGGCGGCCAGCCAGCTTTCGCGGGTGGCATGGATATTGGATGACGCTTTCATAATTTGGCTCCTTTCGAATATGCGGCGCTTAAGCGCAAAAGAATTTTGACGCTTAAGCGCCGCGCGTTTGGTTGAAGTAGGACTAATCGCTGGTTTTTTTGTAGTGGGGTTCGTAGCGCAGGGATTTGGGCATCCCCGATCTCACCCCGGCGATGTAAACCATCCAGCGTTGCGCGACTTCGTGCGTGACGTAGGTATCGCCGTAGGAACAGCCCTTAAACGTCACAATGCGGCCCGCGCGGACTTCCCGGCGGAAAGTCGATCGGGAAATGGCGAAGACAAGGCAGAAAACATCGACCGGATAATAGACGCTGCTGCGGGGAATCTTCTTCATAACGACACTCCTTGTTTTGGGTTGAAACAAAAAACCCGCCGGCACGATGCGGGCGGGCTATCGCGGCGCATGGCCGTGATTGCGGTGTCTCGAAGCGATCTAAACGATTATTTCCGGCTTCTTTTTCCGTTGCCGAAACGCACCACGAGGCGGGGCGGGTGGTGCGTTTCGGTAACTTCAAAAGAAAGGAAGCCTGTGAAAATCCTTCATATCGTTTTGGCGATTTTCGAATTGATATTGGCCTTGTTCGGCGGTTGATCGCCATGAAACGGCGGCGCAAGGCTGCGCCGCCGTTTCTTTTGGAAACATGGCGGTTTTGGCCCATGCCGGATGGATCGGCGCGGATGGAATCCGGGC
>DATKSH010000259.1:0-7258 GCA_035531735.1 Alphaproteobacteria bacterium | reverse complement strand
AGACCAAGCGCGCCGACGCCGGCGATTACCACACGCTGGTGCGCCTTGTCCTTGAAAGCGAGCAAGGCATCTTGCGCCTCGCCGGCACCCTCTTCGGCGGCAAGCCGCGCGTGGTCGGCATCGACGACGTGGTGTTGGAAGCCGAATTGACGCCGCGCATGCTGTTCGTGCGCAACGAGGACAAGCCCGGATTCATCGGCCGGCTCGGCGGGCGTTTGGGCGAGGCCGGCATCAACATCGCCAATTTCAATTTGGGCCGCAGCAAGCCCGGCGCCAATGCCGTGTGCCTTGTTTCCATCGACGGCGAAATTCCCGAATCGGTGATGGAAGATGTGCGTAAATTGCCGGGAGTGGTCGGCGTTTATGCCCTGAGGTTCGAGGCTTAATTCGGCCTTTTCACCCACCCAGAATCCCGCTAAAAAAGCCTGCAAGGCCGATGTGTCCGCCGAACGCCCGGGCGCCTTGCCCCGCGCGCCGATGAGGATCGATTGAGAAACGTCGCGGTGGTCGGCGCCCAATGGGGCGACGAAGGCAAGGGCAAGATCGTCGATTGGCTGTCGCACCGCGCCGACGTGGTGGTGCGCTTTCAGGGCGGCCATAATGCCGGCCATACCCTCGTCATCGACGGCGTTACCTATAAGCTAAGCCTGCTTCCTTCCGGCGTGGTGCGGCCCGGAAAACTGTCCGTCATCGGCAACGGCGTGGTGGTCGATCCGTGGGCGCTGTTGAAGGAAATCGCCGCCATCGGCGAAAATGGCGTGCGTGTTTCTCCCGAAAATTTAATCGTGGCCGAGAATTGCCCGTTAATCTTGCCGGTGCATGGCGCGGTGGACCGGGCAAGGGAAGACGCCAGCGGCGATAACAAAATCGGCACCACCGGGCGCGGCATCGGGCCGGCTTATGAAGACAAAGTAGCGCGGCGCGCGATCCGGCTGTGCGATCTCGCCGATCCCGATTTGCTGCGCGCCAAGATCGAGCGTTTGCTGATTCATCACAACGCGCTTCTGCGCGGCTTCGGCGCGGCCGAGATCGATCCCGATCAATTGCATCGCGACCTGATGGACATTGCGCCGCAGATTCTACCTTATGCCGCCGTGGTGTGGCAGCGGCTCGAAGAGGCGCGCAGCAAAGGCAAGCTGATGCTGTTCGAGGGCGCGCAGGGTGCGATGCTGGATGTCGATCACGGCACTTATCCCTTCGTTACCTCCAGCAATACGGTCGCGGCCAATGCCGGCACCGGTTCCGGCGTCGGCATCAAGACCGTCGGGCGCGTGCTGGGCATTTCCAAGGCCTACACGACGCGCGTCGGCGCCGGCCCATTCCCGACCGAGGACAAAGGTGAGGCCGGCGAGCATCTCGGCATGGTCGGCAAGGAATTCGGTGTCGTCACCGGGCGCAAGCGGCGGTGCGGTTGGTTCGACGCGGTTCTTGTCAGGCAAGCAGTCAAGACCGGTGGCATCGACGGCATCGCCCTGACCAAGCTCGACGTGCTGGACGGCCTGCCCGAATTGAAAATTTGCCGCACCTATAAGCTCGGCGGCAAGGACATCCATCATTTGCCGGCGGCCCAGAACGCGCAAGCTGCCGTCGAACCGATTTATGAAACCCTGCCCGGCTGGAACGAAAGCACCCACGGTAAACGTGCATGGGGCGATTTGCCGGCGCAGGCCACGGCTTACATTCGCCGGCTCGAACAGATGATCGAGGCGCCTGTGATTCTGCTGTCCACCAGCCCCGAACGCGAGGATACGATTTTGATCAAGGATCCGTTCGGGGATTAACCAACAATGTCCACGACATATCGTTACGCGCCGATAATTTTCTGATCCGATTGGCGAAGGTGCGCCGGCAATCAAATATTAAGCATTGGGCCATAGGTTAAATTCGTCTCAATCCGCCCACCGAATGCCCTACCCCATGCAAACGGCCCTCGCCGATAGACCGCAAGCCGCCGCGCCGGAAAAGACGCACGGCGCCGGCGTGCCTCTCAACGGCAAAGTCGATATTTATCCCGAAATGCCGCGGCCCGAATTCGACGGCGTCGGCGGGCAGGCTTACGCCGCGCGCATGCGCGACGAGGCGGCCTCGGATTTGATCGCCATCGTCTGCAACGGCAAATTGCCGCCGCGCCTCGATTACCTGGCCGGCATGCGCTCGGCCGAGCATCCCTCCGTCATGCGGCTGGTCGATAGCGGTGTGGTGGCGTGGCCGGACGGGCGCTATCTTTACACCTTCGCCTATCAACATCCGCCGGCGCCGCGCTTCATGCGCTTCCTCGAGGAAACCCACGCGCCGATGAGCGAGGATGCCATCAACCATCATTTCGTGGCGCCGCTGATCGGCGCGCTGGCCGAATTCACCCGCACCGGCGTGTTTCACGGCGCCATCCGCCCGACCAACCTTTTCTGGCGATTCGGCAGCACCACGCCGCCGCAACTCGGCGAATGCCTGTCGGTGCCGAGCGGCATAGGCCAGCCGGTGCTGTTCGAGACCGTCGAGCGCGGCATGGCAGCGCCGCTTGCGCGCGGGCCCGGATCGCATGCCGACGATTGCTATGCCTTCGGCGTGATGGTGGCGCTGTTCATTCTCGGGCAAAACCCGCTCAAGGGGCTCGACGACAACGCGATCCTGCAGCTGAAGATGGAGCGTGGCTCTTTCAACGCGCTGATCGGCAATCATCGCCTGTCGCCGACCCAGATCGAGCTGTTGCGCGGACTTTTGACCGACGACGGGCGCCAGCGCTGGGCCTCGGCCGATCTCGAACAATGGAAAAGCGGCCGCCGGCTAACCCCCCGCGGCACCGACATCGGCCGCCGCGCCAGCCGTCATTTCGAATTCATGGGCCGCGAATATTGGCAGGTGCGCCCGCTGGCCAACGCCTTTGCCGGCCATGTGCCCGAAGCCGTGCGCGCGGTCGAGAACGGATCGCTCGACAAATGGCTGCGCCGCTCTCTCGGCGACGAGGAACGCGCGGCCAGCGTCGGTGAAGCCGTGGCGAGCCTCAAGCTCAGCGGCAAGACCGCCAATTTCGACGAGCAGCTGGTGGCCCGTACCTGCATCGCGCTCGATCCGTCGGCTCCCATCCGTTATCGCGGCCTCGCGGTGATGCCGGCCGGCATTCCCGTCCTGCTGGCCGAGGCCGTCATGAACGGCGGCAATATCTCGCTGCTGGCCGACACCATTTCCAGCCAGTTGGTCACCTTCTGGGTCGACCGGCAGAAGGAATTGAAAGTCGACCTGGTGCCGCTGGCCCAGCAATTCGAGCGGTTGATGAGCGCGATCGAGAAATCCTCCTACGGCAACGGCATCGAGCGCGCGCTCTACGAGCTGAACCCGGCGCTGCCGTGCCTGAGCCCGATGCTGCGCGCTTATTACGCGACCACGCCGAAGGCGCTGCTGCCGGCGCTCGAAAAAGTTGCCGCCTCGGCCGAGCGGCCGCAGGACCCCGTCGACCGCCATATCGCCGCGTTCCTCGCCGTGCGCGACCGGCGCAGCGACATCATGCTGGAATACCTGTCGCCGTCGGAAAACCCGATCCGCCGCGGGCTCGCGATGCTGACGATCTTCAGCGAGATGCAGTACCGCTACGGCCCCGACCATCTGCCGCAGCTCGCGCGCTGGCTGCTGGGATTTTTGGAACCCTCCGTGCGGCGCTATTTCGGCGTTGGCCTACGCAACAACATCCAGAAGCATATCCAGGACGCCGCCGACAAGGGCAACATCAAGGCGATGGCCCATCTGATCGACAACCCCGAACGTATCGAACGCGACCGCGAGGAGTTCACGGCCGCGCGTTTGCTTTATTTCAGCATCCTTAAGGAAATCGCCCATCTCGAAAAGCAGATGAAAAGCCGCACCAACATCGCCGAGGATGTCGGCAAGCCGCTGGCCGCCACCCTCAGTTGCCTTTTGGCGCTGTTGCTGGCCATAGCATCCGCCGCCCGCGCGGTGTGGATGGGGTTTTAGGAGTATCGCATGGCCGAGGACAAGAAAGCCCCAGCACCGGCCGCCGACAAGGGCGGCAAGAAGAGCGGCGCGAAGAAAAAGGGCGCCATCGGGCTGATTCTCCTGATGACCGCGTTCGGCGCGGCGACGCCGTTCATCCTGCCGAGCCTCATCTTGCTGGCCGGCATGTTCCCGACCGTGGTCGCCCTTTTTACCGATACCGACCGGCGTTATTCCTCGGTCATCGCGGTCGGTTCCATGAACGCCGCCGGCATCGCGCCGTTCCTGATCGAGTTATGGCAAAAAGGCCAGACCATGGAGAACGCGCTTCTGATCCTGCAGACACCCAAAACATGGGTGGTCATGCTGGGCGCGGCGGCACTCGGCCAATTGATGGTGTTCGCGGTGCCGCAAGCCATCGCCATCGCCGCCATCGCGCGGGCCGAAACGCGGCTGCGCGTGTTGCACGGCAACCTCGAAAGGCTGAAAATATCCTGGGGCGCCGACGTCGCCACCAGCAAGCCGCTCGACCAGGTGATGAAGGGCGAATAAAGCGCCGGGCTTATGCCGCTTTCGCGCCGCGCGCGCCGCTTATCAAGGTGTCGATAAAAGACGGGTCTTTCAGATATTGCAACAGATGATCGCGGATCTGTGGCTCGTCCATGCGGGCGTGGAGACGCGCGTACCAGCGATGGAAAACGCGCTTCTTGGCCGCATCGCGTTTGCCGGTATCGTGATAGCGGAACAGCACTTCGGCAAAGGCGCGGGTGGTGACGTAGTATTCGTCGAGTAGATCGACCATGCGTTCCATTTCGGCGTCGTCCGCATGGCGCCAGAAATTGAACAAGCCGTGAAAACCGAAGGTCGCACCGCCGGGTTCCTGCCTTTCATAAGCGAAACGGCCGGCGAGGTTTTCCGGCGCGATCCCGATGCCGCAGGTTTTTTCCAGATAATCGCGCATCGTGTGGCAGATAAAGGTGTCGTCGACGAACGTGCCGGCCGGCGGCAAGGGCATGTCGGCAAGGATGTCGAGCAATCGTTTCGAGCGCAAACAAAAGCCGCTATTGCCGACGCGCCGCCCTGCCCGGTGCCACGGCCATGGCGCGCCGATGTAATCATAGGCAAGGAATTGGTCGCTCCAGGCCGAGGGATCGAGGATATAGCCGTCATACTGGACGAGAAGATTGAAGGGCGACGCGGTGGTGCGCGCAAGGTTACGGCACACGTAGGGGGCATAGCGTTCGCCACCGAACGGTGGCACCACCTCGACCCGGCACGGCGCCGCGACCGGTTGGCTCGAAATCAGCACCGCGTCGGCGAACGTGCAGTGCGCGAGGCATTTTTCCAGCGCGCGCACGGTCAGTTCGTGATTGATCGAGGTGACGGCGCATAAGGTCACGTCAGGCAGGGCCAGCTTCATTCGTTCTTCCATTTCCTTCCGGCCGCAGATCTATACCTTTTGCCATTGGCCGACAAGCGACGTAGGCTAAAGAGCTTCGACGTCACCGTAAAATTTTTCGCTCCTTGATGCCCGCACCCAACCACGCTTTCGCCCTGATGCAAAAGGCGGTCGATTTTCACCGGCAGGGCAACATGCCGGAAGCGGAGCAATCCTATCGCGCGGTGCTGGCCGCCGATCCGCGCCATGTCGATGCCTTGCGGCTTTTGGGCGGCCTTTATATGCAATCGAACGAGCCCGGCCGCGCGGCCGATTGTTTCGAGCAGGCTTTGGCATTGGCGCCCGACCATCCGGAATTGCTCAACAATCTCGGCGTCGCGCTTTACGGGCAAGGCAGGCGCGAGGAAGCCTTGGCGCGTTACCGGCAAGCCGTGCGCCTCGCGCCCGAATTCGGCGATGCCATCGACAATCTCGGCACGACGCTTTTGGCTTGCGGCAAGCCGGACGAGGCGATTGCTTGGCTTCAACGTTCGTTGCAATTGCGGCCGGGCAACGCACAAACTTATATCCGCCTCGGCCATGCCTGCCGCACGCAAGGCCAAAAGGCCGAGGCGATTGAGCATTATCGCCGCGCGCTCAATCTGGCGCCCGAAAACGCGGAAGCGTTGACCCATCTCGGCAATCTGCTGCGCGAGGCGGGACAATCGGAGGAAGCCTGCGCCGCCTATCGCCGGTTGGTTGCCCTGCAACCACAAAACGCCAATATCCGGCTCAATCTCGGGACCATATTCCACGATATGGGCAAGACGGCCGAAGCGATGGAACACTATGACGAAGTGCTGAGGCTTGAGCCGCATGCGACCGGCGCCATCGTAAGCCGCGCCGGCCTCTTGATGGAAAGCGACCGGCCGGAGGAAGCGCACAAGGGATATGAACAAGCCTTGCGCCTTAATCCCGGATTGGCCGATGCCGAATGGGGTAAGGCGTTGGCGCTCCTGGCGCTCGGCGATTATGCGGAAGGCTGGAAGCTTTACGAAGCGCGCTTCGCGCGGCGGCCGATCCGCGACCCGGTGCTTCTCGCCACGCCGCGCTGGCGGGGCGAAGATTTGCGCGGCAAACGGCTTTTGATCTGGGGCGAGCAAGGCCTCGGCGACATGCTGCAATTCGTGCGTTATGCCGGTTTGTGCATAAATCGCGGCGCAGCCGTCATCGTCCAATGCCAGCCGGCCTTGCGGCGGTTGCTGAGGAATTGTCCTTTTATCGATGAAATCGTGGCGACGCCCGCCGAGGGCCGTTGCGATTATCAGATCCCGGCCATGAGCCTGCCGCTGGCCTTCGGCACTACATTGGAAACGATTCCGAAGGACACACCCTATCTTTTCGTCGATCAAGACACGCGCCGCAAATGGACGCCGCGCTTCGCCGGCGCCGAAGGATTCAAAGTCGGATTGGTGTGGGCCGGCAATCCGCGCAAGAACCAGATCGAGGCACATATCACCGACCGCCAGCGCAGCATGGCGCTGGAGGCGATGAAGCCGCTGCTCGATGTTCCCGGCTGCCGGTTTTACAATTTGCAAAAAGGTGCGGCGGCGGATGAGATTGCGGTGGACGGTTTGGGCGCGCGGCTGATCGATTACATGCCGGAGGCCGGGGATTTTCTCGACACCGCCGCCATTATCGAGCATCTCGATCTGGTGATTTCGGTTGACACTTCTGTTGTGCATGTGGCCGGCGGGCTCGGCAAGCCGGTCTGGGTTCTGTCGCGCTTCGGCGGCTGCTGGCGCTGGCTGCGCAACCGGGAAGCAAGCCCGTGGTATCCGGCCGTGCGCGTTTTTGGGCAGACCGCGTTGGGCGATTGGGAACACTGTATCGAAAAGGTTTGTCTTACGCTGCGTGAGCGGTTGCTTGTGTCAT
>DATKSH010000258.1:0-10067 GCA_035531735.1 Alphaproteobacteria bacterium | reverse complement strand
TTCCTTTGCCGCCATGTCGCAACGCCAGCAAGCCCTGGCCGCCGCCATTCTCAAAGACCCCGACGTCGAAAGCCTGTCCTCCTTCATCGGTGTCGACGGCACCAATATGACGCTGAATAGTGGAAGATTCCTCATCAACCTCAAGCCGCATGACGAGCGCACACTCAGCGCCGCCGACATCATCCGCCGCCTGACCCGTGAAACGCAAAATGTCGAAGGCATGTCGCTTTACATGCAGCCGGTGCAGGATTTGACCATCGACACCACCGTCAGCCGCACGCAATACCAATTTATGTTACAGGACGCCGATCCCGACGAATTGGCGGCGTGGGGACCGAAGCTGGTCGCGCGCCTCAAGCAATTGCCGCAACTGGAAGACGTCGCCGATAATCTCGAAGATCAGGGCCTCGCCGATTACATCGACGTGGACCGCGACACGGCGGGCCGTCTCGGCATCACCCTTGCCACCGTCGATAACGCGCTTTACGACGCGTTCGGCCAGCGCATCGTCTCGACCATCTTCACCCAGACCAATCAATACCGCGTGATCCTCGGCGCCAGCCATACGCCGGAAACGCTGAAGGACGTCTATCTGCCGGCGGCCGGCGGCGGGCAGGTGCCGCTCGCGGCCATCGCCACCGTCAGCGAAAAACCCGAACCTCTCGTAATCAACCATCTCGGCCAGTTCCCGGCGGCGATGATTTCCTTCAACCTCGCCCCCGGCGCGGCCCTCGGTACCGCGGTCGACGCCATCGACCAGGCGGAACAACAGCTTCATATGCCCGCCAGCGTGATGACCAGCTTTCAGGGCTCGGCGCTGGCCTTCCGCTCCTCGCTCGGCAGCGAGCTTTTGCTGATCCTCGCCGCCATCGTCACGGTCTATATCGTGCTGGGCGTTCTCTATGAAAGCTACATCCACCCGATCACGATCCTGTCCACTTTGCCTTCGGCGGGGGTCGGCGCGCTCCTGGCGCTCATGATCGCCGGCGACGATCTCGGCGTGATCGGCATCATCGGCATTATTTTGCTGATCGGCATCGTCAAGAAGAACGCCATCATGATGATCGATTTCGCTTTGGAGGCCGAGCGCGTCGAGAAAAAGCCGCCGCGCGAGGCGATTCGCCAAGCCGCGCTTCTGCGCTTTCGCCCGATCATGATGACCACCATGTCGGCCTTTTTCGGCGCGCTGCCTCTCATGCTCGGCACCGGCACCGGTTCCGAATTGCGCCATCCTTTGGGCGTTTCTATCGTCGGCGGCTTGATCGTCAGCCAGGCTTTGACCCTTTTCACCACGCCCGTCATCTATCTCGGCTTTGATAAGCTGGCGCGGCGCATGAGCGGGCGCGCGCCGGCGGGAGAAGCCTCGTGAACATCTCCACCATCTTCATCAACCGCCCGGTGGCGACCACGCTTCTGACGCTTGGCGTGGCGCTGGCCGGCATCGTCGCGTTTTTCCTGTTGCCGGTCGCACCCCTGCCGCAAGTCGATTTCCCGACCATCTCGGTGGAGGCCAAATTGCCCGGCGCCAGCCCCGAAACCATGGCCACCAGCGTGGCAACGCCGCTCGAACGCCATCTCGGCCAGATCGCCGATGTCACCGAGATGACCTCGACCAGCGAGGTAGGATCGACCGGCATCACCCTGCAATTCGGGCTCGACCGCGACATCGACGGCGCCGCCCGCGACGTGCAAGCGGCGATCAACGCCGCCCGCGCCGATTTGCCGGCCTCGCTCAAAAACAACCCGACCTACCGCAAGGTCAACCCGGCCGACGCGCCGATCATGATCCTCGCCTTGACCTCCAAAACCCTCAGCCCCGGCCAGATGTACGACGCCGCCTCGACCGTGCTGGAACAAAAAATCTCGCAAATAGGCGGCATCGGCGAGGTGATGGTGGGCGGCAGTTCGCTGCCCGCCGTGCGCGCCGAATTGAACCCGCACGCGCTTTTCAATTACGGCATCGGCCTCGAAGACGTGCGCGCGGCCCTTGCCGCCACCAACGCCCACAGCCCCAAGGGCTATATCGAGGATGGCGACAAGCGTTACCAGCTCGACGCCAACGACCAGGCGCGCGAGGCCTCGCAATACCAAAACCTGATCGTCGCTTATCGTAACGGCGCGCCGGTGCGCCTCGGCGACGTGGCGGATGTCTCCAATTCGGTCGAGGATTTGCGCCACGAAGGGCTTTATAACGGCGAACCGGCCGTGCTGGTGATTTTGTTCCGCCAGCCCGGCGCCAACATCATCCAGACCGTCGATCAGGTGAAAGCCGCGTTGCCGCAATTGCGCGCCTCGCTGCCCGCCGCGATCGCTCTCGACACCGTGATGGACCGCACCACCACGATCCGCGCCTCGCTGCGCGATGTCGAGGAAACGTTGCTGCTGGCCATCGCCCTCGTAATCGGCGTGGTGTTCGTGTTCTTGCGCGACCCGCGCGCGACTTTGATCCCGGCGGTCGCGGTGCCGGTGTCCCTCACCGGCACCTTCGGCGTCATGTACCTGCTCGGCTATAGCCTCGATAATCTGTCGCTGATGGCGCTGATCGTCGCCACCGGCTTTGTCGTCGACGACGCCATCGTCGTTTTGGAAAATACCGCGCGCCATATCGAAGCCGGCATGCCGCGCCGAGAGGCCGCCACGCAAGGCGCGCGTGAGGTCGGCTTCACGGTCCTGTCCATGAGCCTGTCGTTGATCGCGGTCTTTACGCCGATTTTGCTGATGGGCGGCATCGTCGGCCGCTTGTTCCGCGAATTCGCGGTCACTCTTTCCATCGCCATCCTGATTTCACTTATCGTCTCGCTCACCACCACGCCGATGATGTGCGCACGCCTTCTGCTACCGCGCGCCGGGCGCAAAAAACCCGCGCGTTTGCTGGCCGGCCTTTACCGCGCCAGCGAATGGGTCTTCACCGTCACCTTGCGGCTTTACGACAAAGCCCTTGGCTGGGCGCTGCGCCACGGGCCGCTTGTCATGTTGATTCTTTTTGTCACCATTGGCCTTAATTTCTATCTCTTCACCATCGTGCCGAAGGGCTTTTTTCCCGAGCAGGACACCGGCCGCCTGATGGGCTTCATCCAGGCCGACCAGAGCGTCTCGTTCCAGTTGATGGAGAAAAAGCTGGTCCAGTTCGTCGATATTTTGCGCCACGACCCAGCGGTCGAAAACGTGGTCGCCTTCACCGGCGGCGACCGCATCAATTCCGCCCGCGCCTTCATCGGCTTGAAGCCGCTCGGCGCGCGGCCCTCGGTCGATAAAGTCATTTCGCGGCTGCGCCGGAAGCTAGCCCAAGTCGCCGGCGCGACGCTCTTCATGCAGCCGGTGCAGGACATCCATATCGGCGGCCGCATGGCCAATGCCGAATACCAATACACGCTGCAATCCGACAGCCTCGCCGCATTGCGGGAATGGGGCCCGAAACTGACCGCAGCGTTGAAGAAAGAACCCGGCCTCACCGACGTCAATTCGGACCAACAGGATAAAGGCCTCGAAACCGACATTAATATCGACCGTAATACCGCCTCGCGCCTCGGCCTCAAAATGAGCCAGGTCGACAACACGCTTTACGACGCCTTCGGCCAGCGGCAGGTTTCGGTCATTTACAACCCCCTCAACCAATATCACGTAGTGATGGAAGTGGCGCCGCAATATTGGCAAAACCCCGACACGCTGAAGGATTTATACGTCAGCACCTCCGGCGGCGCGGTCAGCGGCACGGCATCGAGCGGCCCGGTGGCGGGGACGACGGCGATCAATTCCTCGTCGCGCGCGACCGCCGCATCGGTCGCCAACGACACCGCGCGCAATCTCAGCGCCAATTCGATTTCAACGACCGGCCACGGCTCGGCCTCGTCGGGTGCGGCGATCTCGACCGCGGCGGAAACCATGGTGCCACTCTCGGCCTTCGCCAGCTACGCGCCCGGTTCGACACCGCTCGCCGTCAATCATCAGGGCCATTTCGCGGCCACCACCATTTCCTTCAACCTGCCTTCCGGCAAATCTCTCAGCGACGCGACCGCGCTCATCGCCCGCGTCACGCAGCAAATCCATATGCCGTCCTCGGTGCATGGCAGCTTCGCCGGCAGCGCCGCGGTCTATCAGCAATCGCTGGCCGGCGAACCGCTTTTGATCCTCGCCGCACTGATCGCGGTCTATATCGTGCTGGGCATGCTGTACGAAAGCTACGTCCACCCCGTCACGATCCTTTCGACCCTGCCCTCAGCGGGCGTCGGCGCGGTGCTGGCGCTCATGATCTGCCGCACGCCCTTCACCATCATCGCCCTGATTGGCGTCATCCTTTTGATCGGCATCGTCAAGAAAAACGCCATTATGATGATCGATTTCGCCATCCATGCCGAGCGCGAGGAAGGGCTCGATTCCCGCGCGGCGATCAAGAAAGCCTGCCTGTTGCGCTTTCGCCCGATCATGATGACCACCATGGCGGCCCTGTTCGGCGTGCTGCCGCTGGCGCTCGGCGCCGGCAACGGGGCCGAATTGCGCCGGCCCTTGGGCATCTCCATCGTCGGCGGGTTGATGCTGAGCCAGGCGCTGACTTTATTCACCACCCCGGTTATCTATCTCTATCTCGACCGTTTCCGGCTCTGGTGCCAGCATAAAGGCCTCAAGCCGCAAGGTGGCGTGATGGGACGCGAAAAAGCATGAGAAGACCGATTGCCATAGCCATCGCTCTTCTGCTGCTCGGCGGCTGCGAAGCCGGGCCCGATTACACGCCGCCGAAAGTGACGGCGCCCGCCGCCTTTAAGGAGGCCAAGGGCCATTGGCTGCCGGCCAAGCCTGCCGCCGCCATCGATCGCGGCGATTGGTGGGCGATTTATAACGACGCGACGCTGGGCCAACTGGAAAAGCAGGTCGCTATTTCCAACCAGAATCTCAAAGCGGCGGCGGCGGCATGGCAGGCGGCGCGCGACGTGGTCGAGGAATCGCGCGCGACCTTGTTCCCGACGGCGGATCTCGGCGGCGGCATGACACATTCCGGCGGTGGAGGTGCGACCAAGACCGTCACGCGATATAATGCCAACCTGTCGGCCGGCTGGGTGCCGGATCTGTGGGGCCGCATTCGCCGCACCGTCGAAAGCAACATCGCCAATGCCCAAGCCTCGCAAGCCGACCTCGCCTCGGCGCGGCTTTCGGCGCAAGCGGCGCTGGCCGCCGATTATTTCACCCTGCGGGCCGAAGACGAATTGAAAGACCTGCTGGACCAGACGGCGGCCAACGACAAAAAAGCCCTCGCAATCACGCAAAACGAATATAGCGCCGGCACCGTTTCGGAGGCCGACGTCCTGTCCGCCAAAACCCAACTGGAAGGCGTCGAAGCGCAAGCCATCAATGCCGGCGTCGCCCGCGCGCAGCTTGAGCACGCCATCGCCGTCCTGATCGGCAAGCCTCCCGCCGAAGTGACCGTCGCACCGGGCAAACTGGGCACGGATATTCCCGCAACGCCGCCCGGCCTGCCCTCGAAACTGCTCGAACGGCGGCCCGACATCGCATCGGCCGAACGATTGGTGGCGGCGGCCAACGCGCAAATCGGCGTGGCGACGGCCGCGTGGTTCCCCGATTTAACGCTCTCGGCCTCGTATGGTTTCGCCAGCAACGCGCTCGGCAGCCTCATTCAGGGGCCGAGCAGCCTGTGGTCGCTGGGCCCATCGCTGGCCGAAACATTGTTCGATGCCGGCGCGCGCAGCGCCAAGATCGCCGAAACCAAGGCGACCTATGCCGAAACCGTCGCCAATTACCGCCAGACCGTGCTGACCGCGTTCCAGCAGGTGGAGGATAACCTCGCGGCCTTACGCATCCTGGCCAAGGAAGCCGCCGCCGAGGACCAAGCCGTCGCCGATGCGCAAAAATCCGAAACCCTCGTGCTCAACCAATACAAAGCCGGCATCGTCAATTACAGCAGCGTACTGGTCGCGCAAAACACCGCGCTGGCCGACCAGCAAACCGCGCTTTCGGTGCGCGAAAACCGCTTCGCCGCCAGCGTCGGCCTGATCGAAGCTTTGGGCGGCGGCTGGGACGTCGCGCAACTCGAAGGCGCCACGTCCGCGAAACACACCGCGCAACCGAAATAAAATCATTGCGGCCAAGCGTGACAACCGATCTTCTCGTTTGCGCCCTTTGCCGGCCAAGCCGGACCGGCCGGTCCCCCTCCCCTCGTGGGAGGGGTTAGGGGTGGGGGCGCGCGACTTGGTCAGGCGCTTAAGATCGGACGTTTCTCTTGCTGCACTCCCCCTCCTTAACCAATCCCTTCGGGCATCAAATCCTTTCGGATTTGATCCCCACAAGGGGGAGGGAATCCCGCCTGTGCTTGTGGCATGGCACGCTCTGTTATTTTGAAATGTTCGAGCATTGCCCAACGACCCGCCACAATAATTCCAGGTCCTGCGGCCGGTTCAACCGATGGTCGCCATCTTTTACCAACGTCACCTGCACATCGTCATGCGTGATGCGTTCGGCGAGGCGCAGCGCATGGCCCCACGGCACTTCGGCATCTTTCATGCCCTGCAAAAGCCGCACAGGGCACGCCACGCCTAGCGGCGCGCGCAGCAAAAGATGCGCGCGCGCTTCCTCGATCAATTTCAGGGTGATCGGCAATTGTTGATCCAGCGGAGCGGTCGGATCGGCGATCTCGCCCTTGGCCGCCATCGCGGCGCGCTGTTCCGCCGACAAGCGCGCCCAGATCAAGTCTTCGGTGAAATCGGGCGCGGCGGCGACGCCCACCAAGGCCGCGACCCGTTCCGGCCTTGCCCGCGCCAGCAAAAGCGCGACCCAGCCGCCCATGGAGGAACCGATCACGGTTTGCGGCCCTTCGGTCAAACGGTCGAAGGCGGCCAAGGCATCCTCGAACCACGCGCCGATGGTGCCGTCCCGGAACGCACCGTCCGAGCCGCCATGCCCCCGGTAATCGAAGCGCAAAAAGGAAAACCCCGCCGCAACGCAGTTTTCGTGCAGGAAACCGGCCTTGGTGCCGGCCATGTCGGAGCCGAAGCCGCCCAAAAACATCACCCCCGGCCGATCTTTTTCGCCACGCACCCGTTGATAACAGAGACGCCGATCCGGTAAGCTGAGATATTCGGGAATCATCCCCATCGTTTTGCCCCTCGCCACAATAACATGCCCGCCCGCGTCGAAACCCTGCCCGCCGGCCTTGCCGGCTCCCACCCTAGCAACAAGCGGCCGGCCCATAAACCGGGCGCCTTGGCCGCCGCCCGCGCGGCGCGCCCCGCCGTCCTCCATCTCGCGCCCGCGCTGATGCCGGACGATCCGGGGCGGGAAACCGTCGATCTCGCCATCCTCGCCCAGCGCGCCGGCTGGCGCGCCATCATCGCCTCGAACGGCGGCTTGCTGGTGCCGGAAGCCGAGCGTACCGGCGTGCGCCATGCGCGCCTGCCGCTCGACCGAAACGGCTTGTTGGTCAACTGGCGCAACCGCGTGCCGCTCGAAGCGCTGATCCAGAAAGAGCGCCCGGCCCTCATCCACGCGCACGGGCCCGTACCGGCCCTGCACGCCCTCGGCCCGTGCCGCGCGCATCACCTTCCCCTCTTGGCCGATTTCACCCAGCCGCTGCCCGACCGCCCGTTCACGCACCGGTTGATGAAAAAACTCGGCGCGCTCAGGGCGGTATTGCGAGTGCCGTCCGATTTCATGGCCCGGCACTTGGCCGACAGCTTCCATGTCGAGCCCGACAGCCTTTATGTCGTGCCGCCGGGCCTCGACCTCAAGGCCCACGATTCCAACGCCATAAGCCTCGAACGCCTCGCGGCGCTCGGCAAGTTATGGCGCCTGCCGGAACAGGCCGCCGTAATCCTGATGCCGATGCCGCTGGCGGAACAAAGCGGCCACCGGCCATTCCTCGAAGCGTTGGCCGCCCTCAAACGCGAGGATGTGTTCGCGGTCCTGATCGGCAATGACCGCGCGGCGCCCGGCTTGCGCGGCGAGATCGAAAGCCTGATCGAGCGGCTCGGCCTCGCCGGCAAAGTCATCATGCCGGAGCATTGCCTCGACTGGCCGGCGGCCGGCTGGCTTGCCAGCCTCGTGGTGGCGCCCAACGCGGCGCCGCGCGGGCAGGCGCTGGAACTTCTGTCGGCGCAGGCGCTCGGCCGGGCGGTGATCGTCAGCAATGCCGGCGCCAATCCCGAAATGGTGCTGGCCGGCGAAACCGCCTTGATCGTGCCGCCGGGCGACGTCAAGGCTTTGACCGAGGCGTTACGCCGGGCCCTCGCGCTTAATCAGCGCCAGCGCCTCGACCTCGTGTTCCGCGCCCGCGATTTCGTGACTTCGGCCTTCCCGCAGGAAAACTGGGCCGCGGCGATGCTGCAAATTTACGAAGCCCTGCGCGCGCCGGCCAAGCGCGCGGTGAAGGCGGCCTAAACCACCATCCCAATCCCCTTAAGCTGCAAGAACAGCTCGCCGCCGCCGGGGGCGAGGCGGGTTTTGATCAGCGTGTCGATGCGCGCGTCGAGCGTGGCGAAGGCTTTCCTGAATTTCCATTCGCGCACGTCCGGCTTTTCCGCCGCCAAGGGATCGTCCACCGTCCAATGCACGCGCACCGGGTTGCCGGGCCATAGCGGGCAATGAAGCCGCGCCTCTTCCGATAACGTCACCACCGCATCGATCTTGAGTAAATGCGAGGCGGCGACGAATTCGTTCCAGCCCTTGCTGTGCAAGCCCTCGATCGAAATGCCTTCGGCCGCCAGCAGGGCCAGCGTGTGGGGATTGACGTAAGAGAGCGGCCGATAGCCGGCCGAGCGGGCGCGCAACCGCGCGCCGCCTTTCTCGCGCAGAAGCGCCTCGGCCATGATGCTGCGCGCGGCGTTGCCGGTGGAAAGGAACAGGACCGTCAAGGGCTCGAGCATCGGCGTCATCCGGGGCAACGAAAGCGAATCACTCACCGATTCTTGATACGCCCTCGCGATTCGGGGGGTCAAGCTAGGGGCTGGGATCTAGGGGCCAGGAAAATTTTTCTTCCCTAACCCCTAGCCCCTAGATCCCAGCCCCCAGCCCCTTTGTTGCACGAACGACTCACCTCGGCTAAAAATGCTTCATGTCGCCAGCACCGCAATCTTCCGCACAACCCCTGCGCCTCACTTTGCCCGACGGCAGCGTGAAGGAATTTCCCGGCCCCGTCACCGGCGCGGAAGTCGCGGCCGCCATCGGCAAGGGCCTCGCGGCGGCGGCGCTGGCGGTGAAAATCGACGGCGAGATGCGCGATCTCGACCGCCCGATCCGGCACGACGCCAAGATCGAAATCGTCACGCGCAAATCGCCGGAAGCCTTGGAACTGATCCGCCACGACACCGCGCATATCCTCGCCGAAGCCGTGCAGGAACTTTTTCCCGGCACGCAAGTGACCATCGGCCCCGTGATCGAAAACGGCTTTTATTACGACTTCGCCCGCAAGGAACCGTTCAGCACCGGGGATTTCCCCATTATCGAAGCCAAGATGAAGGAAATCGTCGCCCGCGACGCGCCGCTCAAACGCGAAGTGATGAGCCGCGACGAGGCCATTAAATTTTTCAAAAACAAAGGCGAGCACTACAAGGGCGAGATCATCAAGGATCTGCCGGCCACGGAAGAAATCAGCGTCTATAGCCAAGGCGCATGGAAAGATTTGTGTAAGGGGCCGCATATGCCCAGCACGGGCAAGATCGGCACCTCATTCAAGCTTTTGAAACTGGCCGGCGCCTATTGGCGCGGCGACAGCAACAACGCGATGCTGCAACGCATCTACGGCACCGCATGGCGTGACGAGAAGGAACTCAACGCCTATCTGACGATGGTCGAGGAAGCCGAAAAGCGCGACCACCGCAAAATCGGCAAGGAACTCGACCTGTTTCATTTTCAGGATGAAGCCGCCGGCAGCGTGTTCTGGCACCCGAAAGGCTGGGTGCTTTACCGCGCGCTCGAAAGCTATATCCGCCGTCGGCAGGAACGCGCCTTCTATGTCGAAGTGCTGGGGCCGCAATTGATCGACAGCAGCATCTTCAAGGCCTCCGGCCATTGGGACATGTACGGCGACAATATGTTCAAGATCACGGTGCCGCCAAAAGAAGGCG
>DATKSH010000257.1:0-5676 GCA_035531735.1 Alphaproteobacteria bacterium | reverse complement strand
TCACGTGCGGACTGTTTTTGTGATCCACAGTGGCGAACGGCGCGGTGCGACTCGCAACCTGTGCGCGAATCGGGCGGCGCCGCGACGAGAAACCGAAAGCATTTTTCCTTCTTGCCTTCGCCAATCAACTACCTAATTCTCAATCCGTGCGCCCGTAGCTCAGCTGGATAGAGCATCGGTTTCCTAAACCGGGGGTCGCAGGTTCAAATCCTGCCGGGCGCACCAGTTTTCCCATCCTCCCGCTTGACGCGCCGCCGCCGAAACGGTATTCCCATCTCCATGAATGAGAATTATTCTCATTTGCATATTGGCTGCAACTGCGGCCAATGCTTTGTAATGCAAAGGAAATCCTTCATGCGTCTGCAAATCCCGGCCTTTATAGGCTTTTGTTTTATCGCCAGCGCGGCGGTTGCCCTTCCGGTGCCCGCCCGCGCCGATGCCGTCGAGACGCATCTCTCCATCAAACACAAAATGTTCGTGCCGCCGGAACTTGACGTGCCGGCCAACCAAAAAATCCGGGTCGTCGTCACCAATGAGGATAACGACGACGCCGAATTTGAAAGCTTCAAGTTGAACCGCGAGAAAGTGGTTCCGGCCCACAGCGCGGTGCCGGTTTATGTCGGCCCGCTCGACTCTGGTACCTATCCGTTCTTCAACGATTTCGATCCCAACAAGGCAAAGGGCAAGATCGTCGCCAAATAGGCACTAGCTGCTAGTTGCTAGGTGCTAGCGACCGGCAGGCAAATTTATCTAGCACCTAGCCACTAGCCACTAGCAACTTACATGCTCGCTTCCGCCCTCATCGTCTTCCGCGAAGTTCTCGAAGCCGCCCTTGTGGTCACCGTGGTGATGGCGGCGACCGAAGGCTTGCCGCATCGCAAGAAATGGATCGCGCTCGGCATCGCGGGCGGCATCGCGGGCGCCAGCCTCGTCGCGGCGCTGGCCGACATCATCGCCAACGCCTTCGAAGGATCGGGACAGGACATCGTCGACGCGGCGATCCTGTTCGTCGCCGTCGGCCTCATTAGCTGGCACGTCGTGTGGATGAACCATCACGGCCGCCGCATGGCGGCCGAATTGCGCGCGATGGGCCGCAAACTCACCGAGGGCGAGCGGCATATGTCGGTGCTGGCCGCCGTCATCGGCCTCGCCGTGATGCGCGAAGGCTCGGAAGTGGTTTTGATGCTGAAGGGCCTGTGGACCGGCACCGGCGCGACGCCGGCGATGATGATCGGCAGCGTGATCGGCCTTGTCGGCGGCATCGGCGCCGGCGCTTTGCTTTATGCCGGGTTTTTGCGCCTGTCGGTTGGGCGGCTTTTCACGCTCACCAACGGGCTTCTGGTCCTGATCGCCGCCGGCATGGCCGCGCGCGCGGCCAACTTCCTCAATCAGGCCGACTGGCTGCCGGCGCTCGGCACCAATTTATGGGACACCAGTTTTATTCTCTCCGACCGCAGCATCATGGGACAGGCGATGGGCGCCTTGATCGGCTATGTAGCCAGACCAAGCGGCATCGAGCTTGCTTTTTATGTCGCCACGATCTTGGCGGTACTGGCGCTGATCGGCCTTACGCGGCTCAGGCTCCGCGCGCACGCGCACCGCGGCTTGCCGGCGATCATGGTGGCGTTGATCGCTGGCGGTGTTTTATTGGCGTCGGCACATCGGGCGCATGCGGATCAGGTGTGGACTCCTTACGTCGAACGCCACGAATGGGAATTCGAGAACGAAGGCATCGCCACCATCCACGACCATAATCCCGCCCAGCGCGGCGCCAAGGATGTCGAAGGCGCCATCGCCTATAGCCCGACCGCGTGGTGGAAATCCGAATTCGAGGGCGAATTTGTGCGCGAAGCCGGCCCCGATCAGGAAGGCTTGCACTACGATTCCTTCAACTGGCCGAACGTATTTCAATTGGCCGATGCCGGTGAATACTGGTTCGATCCGGGTTTGTTTTACGAAATGGATTTCGGGCGCGGCAGCCAGCCCAATAATGTGATCTTCGGCCTGATCGGCGCCAAGCAAATCGGCAGGGTGCTGGCGACCGTCAATTTGTTCGGCCACAAGGAATTCGGCCCCGGCGCCGATCCCAACGGCGGCTTCGCCTATAGCGAGCAGACCAAATATCGCTGGAAACGCAGCCTGCAACCGGGTTTCGAGGTTTTTGGCGACACCGCCGGGCAAAGCCGCATCGCCGATCAGCAACTGGCGGTGGGACCCGGCATCTTCGGCACTTTCCTGCTCGGCCCCGGCCGCGATTTACGCTATCAAGCGTCTTATCTGTTCGGCGCCACCCGCGCCTCTCCGACGCAGGCAATCCGCTGGAAACTGGAGTATGAGTTCTTCCTCTAAGACAATCCGCGAAAGGAATCCGACATGAGAAATCTTTCGATCCCCGCCCTGCTCGCGCTTGCGGCGTTTCTGGCCGCCCCCGCGGCCCACGCCGCCGCCGAGCATTCGATCGGCAAGGCCATCGAGAAAGACCACATGCTGATCGCGCCCAACTATCTTACCGGCATCACCCTGAGCCGCCTGCCGAAAGGCGCCTCCACTGCGCCCGGCGCCATCCATCTCGAAGTCGATGTTCACGCGGCCAAGAGCGAGCCGCACGGCTTTCCGGCCGGCGCGTGGATGCCCTATCTCACCGTCGATTACACGATCCGGAAAATCGGCGGCGACTTCAAGGCCAGTGGCCGGCTTTATCCGATGACGGCCGGCGACGGGCCGCACTATGCCAACAACGTGGCGCTGGCGGGACCGGGCGACTATCGCTTGACCTATTCCTTCAAGCCACCGTCCAGCAACGGCTTCATCCGCCATACCGACAAGGCAAGCGGCGTGCCCGGCTGGTGGAAACCGTTCAGCCTTGACTGGAGCTTCCGTTATCCGGCCAAGCCCTGAGCGCGCGCCGCCGCGCATCCAGCGGCATGCCGATTTGCGCCGCCCGGCATTTTGGTTTAAGGGATCGGCATCGTTTTCGATTCGCCGATACGCCGCATGAACTGGACTTGCCAACGTTACACCGCCCATTTCGCCGCCGATCTTGAGGCGCTGCGCAAAGATGGGCGCTATCGCCATTTCGCCACGCTCGAACGCCGCGCTGGCGACTTCCCTTATGCGCTGATGCATAAAGCCGGCGGCACCGCCAAAAAGGTCGTGGTCTGGTGCTCCAACGATTATCTCGGCCTCGGCCAGCATCCGGCGATCATCGACGCCATGCAGCAGGCGCTCGGCACATGGGGCGCCGGCTCGGGCGGCACCCGCAATATCAGCGGCACCACCCGCGCGCATACCGAGCTTGAGAAGGCGCTGGCCGCATGGCACGGCAAGGACGCGGCGCTTCTATTCAATTCCGGCTACACCGCCAACGAGGGCGCGCTCGGCACCCTCATCAAGCTTCTGCCCGGCTGCGTGGTTTTCTCGGACGCGAGAAATCACGCCTCGATGATCGCCGGCATCACGCGCCATCGCCCCGAAAAATTCGTCTTCGCCCATAACGATCTCGCCGATCTCGAAAAGAAACTTGCTGCGGCCGATCCTGCCGCGCCCAAGCTTATCGCCTGCGAAAGCGTCTATTCGATGGACGGCACCATCGCACCCTTGCGCGAAATCGCCGATCTGGCCGAAAAATACGGGAGCCTGACCTATCTCGACGAAGTGCATGCGGTTGGGCTTTATGGGCCAAGCGGCGCCGGCATCGCCGAGCGCGACGGGGTCGCGGATCGCTTCGACATCATCGAAGGCACATTTGGCAAAGCATTCGGCGTGGCCGGCGGCTATGTCGCCGGATCGGCGGCCCTGATCGACGCGATCCGCAGCCACGCCCCCGGCTTCATCTTCACCACCTCATTGCCGCCGGTCATCGCGGCGGGAGCCTTGGCCAGCCTCAACATCATCAAAACCGCGCACGACCTGCGCGCGCGCCAGCAACGGCAGGCACGGCGCTTGCGCGAAAAACTAGCGCGCGCCGGCTTGCCGCTATTGCCTTCGCAAAGCCATATCGTGCCTTTGATGATCGGTGGGGCCAAATGCTGCAAGGGCGTCAGCGACTGGCTTTTGGAGCATGCGGATATATACGTGCAGCCGATTAATTATCCGACGGTCGCGGTCGGCGAGGAACGCCTGCGTCTCACCCCTTCGCCGCTCCATACCGACGCAATGATCGACGACCTGGTCGGTGCGCTCGACTATTTATGGACGCAACAGCATCTGCCGCGCCGAGCGGCCGCCTGAGATTAGGCCTTGGCCTTGCACGGCTTCACATAAACGCCGGCGGCGATGATAACGACGCCGAGCAGCAAATGCAGGTAATTGTCGGCCATGTTGATCTCGATGATGCCGAACAGGTTGTTGGTCATCAGCGCATAGCCGAGAATGGCGGCCAGCACATAGACCATGCCGAACACCAAAAGCGACATCTTGCCGTAACCGAGGCGCGCCGCCGCCAGCATCAGTACGCCGACCAGCGCATGCAGCATGTTATGCGCGGCGTTGGTGACAAAGATGCCGTGTTCGCCGACCAGCGGATTGGGGATAAAGCCGAGGATCGCGACGAGGATGAAGACGGCGCCGAACAAATACGTGACGCAGGCGTCGTTGCGAAGCTTGTCCATCTCATTCTCCATTTGTTTGTGTTGTTGCGGTTGGACGGGTGGCGTGGGAAGGAAGGGTCTGCGACCAAAAGGCTAGGCGCGCACCGCATGGCCGGCAAGGGCGCGAATCACGTCCCAAAAGGCCGGTTAACATCGGAACTGTGCGTTTATTGGATGCGAAGCCTTATTTCGCCCGCATCATCGCGACCGCCGTATCCGACATGCGGTTGGAAAAGCCCCATTCGTTATCGTACCAGCTCATGACGCGAACGAAGGTGCCGTCGACAACCTTGGTTTCTCCCAAGGCGAAGATCGAGGAATGGGTGTCGTGGTTGAAATCGGTCGAAACCAAGGGTTCGTTGTAACATCCCAAAATACCCTTGAGCGGACCGTCGGCGGCCTTTTTGATCGCCGCGTTGACTTCCTCGACCGTGGTCGCGCGCTTGGCATCGAACTTGAAATCGACCACCGAGACATTCGGCGATGGCACGCGCAAGGACGTTCCGTCGAGCTTGCCTTTCAGGGCCGGTAGCACCTTGCCCACGGCCTTGGCCGCACCCGTCGAGGTCGGGATGATGTTGAGCGCCGCCGCCCGCGCGCGGTGCAGATCCTTATGCATCGTGTCGACCACCCGCTGATCGCCAGTGTAGGAATGGATGGTGGTCATGAAGCCTCGCTCGATGCCGATGGCATCAAACAGCACATGCGCGACTGGTGCTAAGCAGTTGGTGGTGCAGGAGGCGTTCGACACGACTGTATGGCTCGCTTTCAATTCCTTGTTGTTGACGCCGAAAACGACCGTTAGGTCTTCGTCGGTGGCAGGCGCGGAAATGAGAACCTTTTTCGCGCCGGCGGTAATGTGCTTTTCGGCATCCGCGCGTTTCGTGAAAATACCCGAACACTCCATCGCCACGTCGATACCGAGATCCTTCCACGGAAGCTGGGCGGGATCCCTGACCTGCAAGCCTTTCACGCGCTTGCCGTTGACGATCAAATCGTTGCCGTCCACTTCGACGGTGCCGGGAAAGCGGCCATGCACGGAATCGTATTTCAGCAAATGCGCGTTGGTGGCGGCGTCGGCCAAATC
>DATKSH010000256.1:0-4548 GCA_035531735.1 Alphaproteobacteria bacterium | reverse complement strand
GCTTGCCGTTGCTGAGCGCGGCCGCCTTGATGCTGCCTTTCGGTGTGGGCAAGGCCGAGGCCTACAGTAACTATCGCGAGGCGCCGTGGCGTTATGTGCCGCCGCGCAAACCGCGCGCGCCGCGCCTTCTGATGATCGATCCCGGCCATGGCGGCAAGGACCCCGGCGCCATCGGCCGCACCTTCGGCACCCATGAAAAGGACGTGGTGCTCGACATCGGCCGCCGCATGGCCGATAACCTGACGCGCATTCGCGGCGTCGATGTGCGGATGACGCGCGACCGCGATTTTTTCCTGCCACTTGAGGAGCGCGTGCGCATCGCGCAACAGGCGCGCGCCGATTTCTTCGTTTCGGTGCATGCCGACAGCGCGCCCAATCCCGAGGCGCGCGGCTTGTCGGTCTATACGCTATCGGCCAAGGCCTCGGACAAACTGGCCGGCGCAATCGCCGACACCGAGAACCGCGCCGATATGTTCGGCGGCGTACATCTGCCGCCGGTCGATCCGGATGTGGCCGCGATCCTCTCGGACCTCGCTACCCGCCGCACGCACAACACGTCCTTGCGGGTCAAGGCCGATTTTGTCGAGGATATGAGCCACAGTTGGCCGCTTCTGGTGCGGCCGATGCGGGCGGCGAATTTCGTGGTGCTGCGCTCGCCCGAAGTGCCGTCGATGCTGGTCGAAACCGGCTTTTTGTCCAACCCGCACGACGAAAGCACCCTGCGCCAGCCGCAGGCGCGCGCGCAGATCGCCCGCCTGATGGCCGACAACCTCGCCCGCATTCTCGACAGTTCGCTATTCGGCTAGAGCCGCCTGCATTTGGCCGGGATAATGGTTCGCCGGCGATATTTTTCTTTTGGGAAACTTGGAAACGGGCAAAAATCCGCCCAAATGGCGGCGGCTCTAGGCGTTGCCAGCCGATGCTTGCTTGAGGAATTCGGTTTCCTCGGCGGTCAGGGCGCGTCCCAAAATGGGATTGCGCTGGGGAAAGCGGCCAAAGCGCTGGATGATGTCGAAATGCTGCTCGGCGCGCGCCAGCCAATCGTTCTCCTTGACTCGCTCGCGGATGTAGAAAAGCGCAAGGCGCTGGTCGCCCATGCTTTCCGAATTGAGGAACGGCAGGTAGAAGAACAGCTTGAACGAGCGGTCGATGCGGTCGTCGAAATGCTTGATGATCGCCGCGCGCGCGAGGTCGAGGGCGCGCTCGTCGGATTCGAAAGCGCGGGCGGTGCCGCGGAACATGCGGCGCGGGAACTGGTCGAGCAAAAGCAAAAGCGCCAAGGCGCCTTCCGGCGTCGCTTCCCATTCCGTGAGGCCGCCGGCGATCGCGTTTTCGTAGGGTGGCAGGAATTTGTCGCGGATTTGCCCATCAAGCGCGCGGTCGTCCGCGAACCAGCGCTCGCGGCCGATCTCATAGAACCAGAAGTTCAATATGTCTTCGGGCGTTAAGGGCATAGCCTTCGAGATTAACCGCTGAAAGTTACCCAAAAATTACCGGTTCGCGGGGCATGCGGGGGCAGGCGGAAGCCTTTGAGCCATAAGCGGGCACGGGAAACATTCGTCCCATGATTGAGGCGAATTTTATGTAATGAGGGGTTTTCAGGCCCGGTCGCGCCGCTTGAGCCGGCCCCAGATCCGTTTCTTGATGCCATACATCACGGCGGCGAAGGCGATCAGGAATAGCACCACCTTGATGCCGATCTCATGGCGCTCGGCGAGATGCGGCTCCGATGCCCAAGCGAGGAACTGGACCACGTCCTTGGCTTCCTGCGCGACGGTTGCCTTGGTGCCGTCGGCGAAAGTCACGGAATTGTCGCTGAGCGGCGGCGGCATCGAAATCCAGTGGCCCGAGAACCACGGATTGTAAAACTTATTGGGTACAGGCTTTTCATCGGCCGGCACCGGGCGGCCGAAGCCGGTCAGGATTGAATAGACGTAATCCTCATGCCCTTCGCGCGCCTTGATGATCAACGACAAATCGGGCGGCAGGGCGCCGTTGAACGAGGCGCGCGCGGCTTTCTCGTTGGGAAACGGGCTGACGAACGGATCGGAGGGCAGGGCCGCGCGCTCGGCCGGTTGGCCCTGATCGTTGAGGGTCGGCACCTTATAGCCGGCGGCGATCGCCTTCACGTCCGCCTTATCGAAGCCGAGCTGGGTCAAATCGCGGTAGGACAGCAATTTCATGCTGTGGCAATTGGAGCAGACTTCCTTATAGACCTGATAGCCGCGCTGCACCGCCGCCATGTTGTAGGTACCGAAAATGCCTTGCTCCGGCCAGCCGCCGGGCGGCCCGTGCGGCGTGTCGGCGCCGACCAGCAGCACGGGTTTTTCCGTCGCATGCGCGCGGAACAAATTGAGAAAGCCGGTAAAGCCCGTCACGGCAATCGGCGCCACTGCCATCAGCAGGATAACGGCACAAACGGCGATAAAGATTTTGCGCGGCATTGTCGGGACTCCTCAGGCCTTTTTCAGCACGGCTTCCGAAATGCTTTTCGGCAGCGGCAGGGTTTTTTCGAATATGCCCAGAAGCGGCATGACGGCGAGGAACTGGACGAAATACCACGCGGTCGCGATCTGGCCGATCAGGATAAAGGCGCCTTCCGGCTTGTTGGCGCCGACCCAGCCCAGCACGAAGCAATCGACCACCAAAAACCAGAAGAAAACGCGGTAAACCGGGCGGAAGCGGGCGCTGCGCACCGGCGAGGTGTCGAGCCACGGCAGCAGGAACAGCATCAGGATCGAGGAGAACATCAGGATCACGCCGCCGAGTTTCGACGACATCAGCACCACATGGGTGAAAGGAATGGCGACGGTGATCGTGAAGGAACGCAGGATTGCGTAGAAGGGCAGGAAATACCATTCCGGCACGATGTCGGCCGGCGTCGACATCGGGTTGGCCGGGATATAGTTATTGGGACTGCCGAGGAAGTTGGGAGCGAAGAACACCAGCGCCGCGTAGAGGGTCAGGAACACGGCGACGCCGAACCCATCCTTCGAGGTGTAATAAGGATGGAACGGCACGGTGTCCTTCGCCGTCTTGGGCTCGACGCCGAGCGGGTTGTTGGAACCGCTGATATGGAGGGCCGCCACATGCAGGACCACCACCCCGACGATGACGAAGGGCAGCAGGTAGTGCAGCGAGAAGAAGCGGTTGAGGGTGGGGTTGTTGACCGTGAAGCCGCCCCACAGCCAATGCACGATGCCGGTGCCGAACACCGGGATGGCCGAGAACAAATTGGTGATGACGGTGGCGCCCCAATAGCTCATCTGGCCCCACGGCAGCACATAACCCATGAAAGCGGTCGCCATCATCAGGATCAGGATCACGACGCCGATGATCCACAAGAGCTCGCGCGGTTTTTTGTAGGAACCGTAATAAAGGCCGCGGAAAATATGGATATAAACGGCCATGAAGAACAGCGAGGCGCCGTTCATGTGGATGTAGCGGATCATCCAGCCCCAATTGACGTCGCGCATGATGCGCTCGACCGAATCGAACGCCATGTTCTTTTGCGGCGTGTAATACATGGCGAGGAAAATGCCGGTGACGATCATCACCACCAGCATGACCATGGCGATGGCGCCGAAATTCCACAGGTAATTGAAATTGCGCGGGGTCGGAAATTGCCCGTATTCCCTTTGCATCAGGCTAAAAACCGGCAGTCTTTCGTCGATCCAGTTAATCAGCGGGTTCTTGAAAGCAATGCGTTCGCTTGAGGACATGATCGTTACCTGCGTGGACAATGAAACGAAAACTCAGGCGGCCTTCTTGCCGGCCGTCTTGCCGATGGTGATGTGGGTGGCGTCGGTGAATTCATAGGGCGGGATGTAGAGATTTTTGGGGGCCGGGCCTTGGCGGATGCGGCCGGCGGAATCATATTGCGAGCCGTGGCAGGGGCAGAACCAGCCGTCGTAATTGCCGTGCGGGTCGGTCGGTTTTTGCCCGAGCGGGATGCAGCCGAGATGCGTGCAAATGCCGATCATGATCAGCCATTGCGGCATTTCCTTGCCGTCGAACACCGATTGCGCGACGCGCTCGTCATCGGTTTCGGGATCCTTGAGGGCGCTCATCGGCACCGCGCGCGACTCGTCGATTTCTTTTTGCGTGCGGTAGCGGATGAAGATCGGCTTGCCCTGCCATGTGACGGTCATGGAGCCGCCGGGCTTGAGGGCCGCGAGATCGACGTCGGTGGTGGAAAGCGCCAGCACGTCGGCGGCCGGGTTCATCGAATCGATCAAGGGATAAGCGGCGCAACAAGCGCCGACCGCGCCCATGGCGCCGGCCGTCAGGACCAGGAAATCTCGCCGCGAGGGGTCTTCGTCGTCCTCGGTGGTTGTGGATGATGGCGTCATGTCAGGCTCCTTCGCGGATCCGGCTCAAAAACCGGCGGAAAACGGCATATAAACCTCAATAAGAGCGCAACATACTCCAAGCTTTCCGCGAGTCAAAGCCTGCAAGGGCTTTTTTACGGGATTTTTTGCCCGCATGGTCTTTTTTTCGCGGCCGTTGGCGCAGACAAAAATATACTTTTCCTTGCGCCGGCAACCG